>CAJUTJ010000174.1 GCA_910589655.1 uncultured Acetatifactor sp.
TACCATTGAGAATGATTGTTGGTTAGCTGCTAACGTGGTTGTTTGTGGAGGTGTAACAATCGGTGAAGGGGCTGTTATTGGAGCTGGCAGTGTTGTGACAAGAGATATTCCACCACATAGTCTTGCCGTAGGTAATCCATGCAAGGTCATTAGAAAAATCACGGAAAAAGATAAAATGGAATCTCAAAGTTGATATTCTGTCAAGTCAGCCCTGCCGCTTTCCCAAGTCTGAGACCTGTGAAATAGGCTATCTGTACGGGCAGGAGGCAGCGCATGGACTTTTTTTCTGCGGCATCTCATGAGTTAAAGACGCCGATTACCATTATCAAGGGACAGCTTCAAGGTATGCTCTATCAAGTGGGACGCTATAAGGACAGAGAAACGTATATTGCAGAATCCTTAGCAGTTACGAACACCTTGGAAAAGATGGTGCAGGAGTTGTTGACAATTTCACGTTTAGATACGATGGGCTATGTTTGTAATAAGAATGAATTTGATTTAAGCAGTCTTATAAATGAATGCCTTTCTGCACATGAAGATTTGTTTATGCAGAGAGAATTAACTGTTGAGATATTTATATCCCCGGTGATTTTTGTTTTGGGTGATATGCGGCTTCTTCAAAAGGTACTGGACAACCTTTTGGGAAATGCCGCTGCTTACTCTCCGGCAGGAAACCATATATTTGTAAAGCTATGGCAAAATGACAATAAAGCTAAATTGACGATTGAAAATACAGGCGTACATATCCCGGATGGGGACATTCCGAAACTGTTTGAAGCGTTTTATCGTGTAGACCAGTCACGAAACCGACAAACTGGCGGTACGGGTTTGGGCTTATATATTGTAAAGACAATCCTTGATTTGCATGGAGCGGAAATAAAGATAGAAAATACTGGTAAAGGTGTTATTGTTTCTGTACAGTTTTAAGGATCATGTCGGGCGGCGAGCTGATAACTTGCCGCCCTTTTTACGACGCATAACTGCGTTTCTCCATATAAAAAACATATTCAATGCAATTTCAATTCAAACTGAGCCGCTATGATAAAGCTGTACCCGGAAAGGGTAACAGAAAGCGAGGAGTATTTTACATGAAAAAAAACCTATTACTTGTTCTCTCGGCTCTGCTTATCATTGGCGCGCTGGCAGGCTGCGCAGAACAGACCAACACGCCGGAGCAGCACATGGTATCAAATACCAACGTTCCTATTGGTACGCCGGAAAAGAAAGATATACTGGACGATTTCTTCAGCAAAGAGGATTATCAAAAGTTATTGGCATTGCAATTCGATGATTACCAACATATGGCGATTTCGGAATTTCAAAACAAGGTATGGGCGATGACAGACACGGCGGAGTACATGGAGCTAATGGAGAAACTTTTCAAGAACGAAACGTTGTACCAAATGAAAGACAGCGATGAAACCGCTGCTTTCTTATTCTATGTGTTGGAGCCGCTCACGGCAGAAAAATGGCAGACCCGCACTTACAGCGGAGCCGCCACAGGCGATTTTCCTGCATGGGAGGATAACGCAACGTTGGAATACACCTATACGCTTACCATTTTGGCAGCTGATAAAGTTATGATCCATGATTACAACGATATGCGAGTAGGTGTAAAAGACATGATGCAGGATATTCTGAGAAACAGAACGAAGGAAGAACTGCTAAATGAAACGTTCATGTTGACAGAACTCGAAACCTATGTAGAGGAAATGTTGTCCTATATGCAGACACCGGAAGTCAGCATTGCCATTGAATATGTGTATTTCCCTTTGTCCACAGAAAATGATAATAATTCAAGCAAGTACTTTGACGGCAATGTGGAGCGCCGCATATTTCCAAATGGCACCGAAGAAGATTATCGCTCCCTGCTGGCTTTAAAAACTGCAGACTATCGGAATATGTCTCTTGCAGATTTTAACAGTGCCTTAGTGGAATGGACAAATGATAATCCTGAAGGAATGGAAAGAATCAGTGAAGATACCGGTTGGAATGATTTTCAAGTCACTTTGACAGACGAGGAACTTTCTTTTGTGAAGCTGACGGTATTTTTATCCGGAATGGAAAATGGAAAAGCAATTCAAAGCAGTTACGCCGGGGAGCCTATTAGCCCTTACTATGAAGAAGAACTCTCACAAAAGATTGCGGGTAAAAACGGAATGGCAGCATGGTGTGGTTTGTATTACCAGTTTTCCTACAGTATTTTAGACATAGAAACTGTTACGGTTGGTGAGCGTGACTGTCAAATTGAGGGCATGATAAATGCTATACACGCATTTTGGAACAACACAGATATTGAGAAGCTATTAAAAATGAGCGAAAGCGATATCGTACAAGAGCTTGAAAATATGGCTGAAACATATAGCACAGATTATGTGACAATTACGACTGACAAAGAGCGTATCCATTTTGAATGCATGGATGAACGGGAATATATGAACTGACAGATATTATTTTAATCTGTCAATTGTAATTGTAATCAATTCTTTATCAGACACTTCTTGTACCATCCTTTTACCGCCTTTTTGATTGATAGTGTTTATTGCTACTACAATTATTATAGCGGTTTTGTGAAAAGGTGTAAAGCCTTTATTCAATTATCAAAGCGCAATGTCCTTGGGATGCGGGCTTGTGTTGATTGCCTTGTCCCTGTGGACAATATTAGAATAGCATAGAGTACTCTATATTGCGATATCGGAATTACCAGCAAATTACAACATTGACATAGAGTACTCTATTGTGAAATATGCACAATGTATAATAGTTTTATTGATTTTTACATGATAAAATGATATGGTATATAGGAAAAGGCTGACAGGCAGAATACCAGCCAACCATACCGTAGCAGAGATAAAGGGGCGAGATAAACCGCCCCTTGTCTGCATTTTTTTCAGCTATAAAATAGCCTTTAATTTTTCTGTTTCTTCTTCAATTACTTTCTTGTCAATCCTATGGAATAATATTTCAACCTCTGGGAGCAAATAGTCGCTTTCAACATGCTGCCTTTTCCACTTATTGCTTAAGCCCAGCCATTTCAATACTTTTTCCGAAGAAAACGGTAAAAAAGGAGAAAGCAAAACTGCTAAGTTTGCTATAATCTGTACACATTGATAAAGTGTATTATCGCAAGCAATTTTATTAGTATTTCGTGTGATCCAAGGCTGTTCTGCATCAAAAAACTTATTCGCATTTCTTATAAAATCAAAAATTTCGTTAATTGCATCCTTGAAATATCCACCTTCGATAAGCTGTCCTACAGCGATATACAGATTATCTATTTGATTATCCAAGTTAACATTATTACTTCCACAAGGAACCACGCCATCACAATATTTTCCTATAAACGCTAATGTCCGATTCACGAAATTTCCGTATGCCCCAAGCAATTAATATTTGTCTCATTTTACATACCTCATTCCTTTTCAATTTTGTAGTGATAACTTCGTTTCTTATGTTTCATTTACAACATATTTTTGGTTCGTTGCATTTTTGTACTAAAAAAGCCCTCCTCTCTGAAAAATTTCTTTTTCAGGGACGAGAGCATCCGCTTCGTGTTACCACCCTAAATTCACTTATATCTCACGATATAAGCCTTATCAACTACGGACGAGAAATGATTCATCGATAGTCTATCACTATAACGGGCGAACCCGTCGCAGCCTTGGCATAACAGCTTCGGTACGCAGCTCCGAGACCATTTTTAGTAGTTCCTTTTGCGCCTGTTCTCACCTTATCAGACTCTCTGTAACATATCTAACTGCTTACTCTTCTCTTCATAGCCTTTGATATATATTTTGATATGGTACAGCAAATTAATTTATGTGTCAACAATTTTTTTCAAATCTTTTACTCTGAGAAATCTTAAAATTTTCATCATATTGCATTTTGTTGTCTGGACAAAATTATGCTATAATTGTGCCAAAGAAAGGGGTGAAGCATTATGCCGCTTATTATGCCTATTAAGGATTTACGCAATATAACCGAGATTTCTAATATTGCACACAAGGAACAGGAGCCTGTTTTTATTACTAAGAACGGATATAGCGATTTAGTTGTAATGAGTAGTTTCTTTAGATTTTTGAAAGCATTTCAATCAGTTCACGATTCCCGTATGTTTTGTGTTATAATGTTTTACATGATTTTTGTTTCCCTCATTTTTCCCATATCAGGGTTCATAATACCTTATGGGAAGATATAACATGAAGGAAACTATAAGGGAAGGTTCACCTGCGATAAAATTAGTGTTTTCAAGGGTTAACGGGGATTTTGATAATAAAATATAACAATTAATGTTTCCCTTAAAAATCATCAAATCACAATCAGAATTTGTGGGAGGAAAATATGAAAGTTGAAAAGTGTGTAAAGGAGTCTTTTGTTGTGATAGGAAAAGAGGGTTCAACTTTAGACGGAGAGGGCTTTATTCAAAGATTATGGGTTGATGCAAATTCTCACTTTGGAGAAGTTCAACATTTAGCTAAGAAAGATGAGAATGGAACTATCAGTGGTATATGGGGTGCCATGTCTGATTTCTCGCACTCATTCAATCCATGGGAAGATTTCAACAAAGGACTTTATCTTGCTGGGGTAGAGTGCAACGAGAATGCAGAAGCCCCCAACGGTTGGACAAAATGGATTATTCCTGGTTATGAATATATTTATATAGAATGTGAAAATGATTCTACCTTTTCAGAGGCAATAAAATATTTGGAAGATAATGCTATTCCATTAGTAGGAGCAGTTCACGATTTTACTTGTCCACAGACAGGGAAGAATTATATGTTTTTTCCAATTAGAAAGCTATAAATAAATATTAGTCCTTTACTTTTCTCATGTGTTTCGTATATTGGCATTTGTACCAGCAGCATATGTGGCCTATAAGAAAAAGAATATATACATAAGTATATGCTTTCAGTGCTTATGCAACCTATTCTCGGTGGATGGTTTTGTAGTGGTAACAATGGAGCCGACAGGATAATATGCAGCCTGCGGCTCCGTTTATAAATTATTCAAATAGTGCGTTGATTTCTTCTTCTGTGATGGGTGTGTATGTGGTATAGTCAGGAATGCCTCCGGCAGAAGGGCTTTCTTTCCTCTTTATCCACTTATCCGTTTCTTTTCCCAATATCCAGACCGACCCGTCCTCCAGACAGAGGCATTTTGAACCGGGATAGCATTTGTGACTGCACACAGGGTCATCCTGCTGCGGCTGGCCATCCCGGTTTACGGTAGGTAAAAGCTGTATGTCAGAGAGATGGTCACACAGGAAGAATCTCCACAATAGACTATGTTTGTTTCCGGCTTTACGTATCCAATATGCCATATGATCCTCCCGTTAATGAATTGTTTTTATATCTGTAATATCATGGACGCCGAAATAGACAGCGGAAATCTGTTTGTTCCCTAGATAAACGGCAGGAGCGGGATTTTGCGTTAAGGTGATGAGGGCAGCGCCGTTGCCGTTGTTAATACCGTTTACGGTTGACGGGGTATAGGTTCTGCTTTGATAGACCAGCTCAGGTACGCCGCCAATATAGCCGGATCCGCCGGCAATGTATGCGCCGCCATACCAGCCGCCGCCCCCGCCGCCTTCGTATGCGCCTTGTCCCAGTCCGAATTGAAATCCACTGCTTTGAGTTGCGGCAGGTTGTGAGTATTCTTCAACATTATCCAGAGTAACAGGTTGCGGAAGGCCTCCAGTGAGTCCGCCGCCGTGGCCGCCGTTGTATACGGCTTCCCAGGGATGGCCGGTAGCGGCACAAGCGCCGCCCCCGCCTCCGGCAATGAGTAGAATTTCGGTGCGAAAGCCGTTGTAGTTTTCTAAAATACCGCGGTCTGTTACGGCAATATGGGTTGCGCCCCCGCCTGAGCCGCAACAGGACTGCCAATTGTTCGTATTATTATGCCAGCTCATAGACCAGCCGCCGCCGTTATAGCCGCCGGGTATTTTTACGTCTTCATATTCTTCCCCTTCATCGGCGTCGGGATCATAAGGGAGATCTCCGAAATATTCGTTTCCCTTGCCGCCGACACAGATGTATAGTGTAGAATTTGCATTTAAATAGACATATCCGCAGGAGTAGCCTCCCAGCCCTCCGATACTGCCATGCTGTGTTCCGCTTATGATTTTCCCGTCCCCGCCGGAAGCCCCCCAAACCTCCAATTGATACAATCCGCTTTGGGGGGCGGTAAATTCCTGTACACTCCCGGTATATTCGAATCGCTGAGAGAGTGCGTTTTGTTTTACTGCCATAAAAGATCCTCCCTATCGTTTAATTGGTATAAATAAAGTATAATGTGGCTGCATCCTTGACGGGCAGGGCATCGTATTCCGCCTGAGTCAATACCGTAAATGACAGTCCGTTAAGCTTGGCTGTGTTTTCCGTGACTTTAACCGCCAGTTCATTTACCCTATCGTTTAAAACTTTTCCGGCTTTTGCCGCCAGAGCAGATTTTAAGTCATTGGATTCAAGGGAATCCGTTATGCCGTCAATTGTCCCCAGCTTTTGCTGAAGCGTCCTGCCGTCGTCAAACTCCACATCATTCGCAGAGGTCCAGAAGGATATTCTCATCCATACCTTATTTGCTGCGTCAAGACATTTCCTAAATTTTCTGCCGGTTATAATTTGTTCGTTAATTGCCATTTTTGATAGTCTCCTTTGTTATATTTAAAGTATTTTTCAAATAATCTCCAGTACGCGTTTTGCAAACAGTTATAACAGTAACATAGAATATTTTTCGAGGGTGCGGTTTGCAATCGAAAAAAGAAAGCTGTTTCGTCGGTGATTTTTTGGCATTTGCCAAAGGGTTTGGTTTGGAAATACAGGGTATCATGGTGTCAGATCCAAATGGTTTCATTATCAATGTCCGCAGGCTCGGCTTCGGAACTGACAAAAGGCCGATATGGTTCCACGGTTAATAAATATTCTTGTAAATGATAGATTCGGTTTTCTATTGCGTTAAAATAGTCGGCAAAGTATCCGTAAATCCCGTGCTGGTCACTTATATAGTCCGTTGCTTCGCTGTATTTGCCTTGTAAAATTAATTGATTGTATGTATCCATAACCTCTGTCTGTGTCAGGCTGATGTCCTGAAAGAAGATCATGGGGTCAATGCTGTCGGGGTAATTGGATATGGGGTTGTATAACATGTCAGACACCTCCTGCCCAGACATCTCCTTCAAGGCATTCAAAGTCTTCCTGATTTTCTTCAAAGAAGATTGTCTGGCTGACTTGCTTTGCGTATTTTTGGGTGTTATAGATTTCTTCTTCCCATGTCCTGAAGGTGACTGCATCAACGATATACGGTGATAAAGTTTCCTTGTGGGATTCCAGAAGGGCAGCAGCCTGACTGTATGCGCCCTGAGCCCTTAATTGGTTGATCTGGTGAATGATCCCTGAAGCAGCATCGTCTAAATTTTTAAAATGATGTCTGGTAATTTTCTGAGACGGAAAACTGCTGAATTCATTTTCATATTGTGCCATTGTAATACTCCTTATCATTGCAATTTGTTATATCTTATGTAACGGTTCAGTGTCCTGTCTGTACTGTTACATTCTATTCCTTGTTTTTGCGCCGCTTTTGCCAAGGGTGCTGACTGTCTGGCAAATCTGCTGACTATTTGCCTGAATTTCCTCCTGTTGCGCTTGAGCGTGTTTGAAAAATGCTCTCCCCGGGGTGTGCGTCACACTTTGTGGGATGCAAGACCCAATTGGGGAGGCGGAGTGGGGCTGTGGTGACCAAATTGGGGCGCAGCAGGCCGCGAAGTGGGGCGTGCAGACCGGAGGAATGATTTTTCCAACACGCTCTAGCACGAACCATACAGCTCCAAAATCCAATTCCTGACTGGATGGAGCACTAGATTTCCTAGACGCTGCCGCTGCTGTGCCGCGGGAAACCTGCTTTGCAGGAGGAAGATTCATTCTGTGTAATTAGTCCCGGTACGGAGGGCGCCGCTGCTATTTGTAGAAAGGTTTTCTCATATAGAATGGTTATTGCGGGTATAGGGGATAGAACCGATACATGGAGATGGTTGAAGTATATCCGGAAAAATCGTGGGAGACGGAGCTGATAATATATTGGGATTCCCTGTCGGAATCACTACGTTTGTAGGATACTTTTTTATTGACGTCCAAAAAGGGCAGAAGGGCTGTGGTGACGGTAATCTGATCGGTCAGCCTGCAGTTCTTCCAATTTTCCCATTTTGCCTTGGAAGCCGCCAGATCATCGGAAGTAATCTGCTCGTATTCGCCGCCCGTCTTTACATCCGGTATTTCACCAAGCTTCTCTACCGTGAAAGGAGATTCCTCGGCAACCGTCATATCGACATGTTCACAATGATATGTTTTTTGAAAATACTCTTTTGAGTACAGCTCAACCTTCTGGCCGTCCGGAGCATCCACAAAGCGATTGCTCTTTTTACCGTTTGTCAGGACATTGAGGGCGTGTACCTGCCATTGGCCTAACAGATATGCTTTTACGGATTCTTGGCTGCCCGCGCTCGATTTCTTGATTTTGAAAGAGTATACGGTGTTGGGGTTCAGTTCCTTTGCCTTTATCGGTTCTTCCTTGGCTTCGTTATAAATGCCTATGGCGCCAAAACCATTGATGTCGATTTGGGCGTCTGCCTGATTTGCAGCGGGTATCTTCAGGCCGATCACATCACCGTTATAGTAACCGTCCTCATATCCGGGGACGGAAGCGGTGTAAGTGTTATCGGCATAGGAGCATTCCTCACTGTAAAAGTCCGTTTCGATGACTTTCCCCCATACTTCACAAATATTTCTCACGGTGGTCATATCCACGGAGGTGCTTTCGGAGATTAATACCCGTTGGAGAAAGCCATTGTCCAAGTATAAGTCGTCTTCGTAACACATGGGCTTCAGCTGGCATATAAAGGCATTGGTGTCCATGTCAAAGAACATTTCGTAATTGGGGTACAGGTCACGGAAGGTAGTCAGGATGGACAGGACGCTGCATCCGGAAGCAAATTCCTGATCAAAGGGTATGGCGTTCCATGTCTTGTTTTCTTCCCGGTACTGCTGCCAGTTTTCATTGTATTCGGGCAGCGCTTTGTGCTCTCCGATGTCGTCGATTCTGTGGTTGGTTATCTTTGCCAGATTCTGCAGAGTCTCAATGACGGCATTCCGGATGGTGTTATACCGAATGACTTCTCCGGTGAGATCGTTTTCCTCATATGCCGGATAGCGCAGGAGCAGAGTCCCTAACTGGCCGTTTTTGGTTCCGTCCAGCTTCTTGGTAAAGTCGGAGCAATTGACGGTAAGGCTGTTGGAAGTGGCGTCATATGATCCGGAGGTATCGGTATAAACATAGTATCCCAGCGGATAATATTTATATTGCCCCGTTCTGGCGTTATACAGGCCGACGGACATCCGGATGTCCCTATTCAGCCATAATAAGCTGTTTTCGGTGAGTTTCATTTTTTCCGTTAATGTGGGCTGGATCACAAAGCCGGCGGTACGCCGGATGTCAGATTCTCCGGAGATGGACATGTTGCCGCCGGTTAAGCCGCATTGGAGGATGTCTATGATTTTTTGCTCTCCGTCCAGCACTTCTATTTTGAGTTTCGTGGAAGGGGCTGCCGATTGCTGTAGGACAATCAGCAGGTCTTCCTGTGTAATTCTGTCTGCCATTACTCACACCACCATTCCGGATCTACTTCCGAGAATCCCAAATAATATAAATCCTCCTCCGAATCCACACTGCCTACCTCCGTCCACGACCAAGAAATCTCCCTGTCATTATAGGATTGTCCGGCAGTGTCGGAAGGGCTGGGTGCGATCTGCACCAGCCATAATCTTCCGTCGGGCAGCTTTAATATTTTAGGGATGCCGTCGGAAATAAAATCCATAAATTTTCTTTGATAGTCTATCCGCAGGTAATCGTATTCTTCGCCGTAAGCAAGCTCGCAGGTATCTTCATTCGCGAAGGGAAGAAAGGAGCCTTTGCAAGTGCCGGTATCATAGTTTGCCATGGTATTCCGGATAAAAACGGGGTATCTGCTGTTCAACAGTTCTACGGTGGAAGAAGGAACATTGCGGGTCGTGTCACAGTAACCGTCCGTAATTTCCGTTCCCCAGACCACGTCCCCTTCTATTAAGAACATTTCCGTAAATTTAGCGGCGGCCCTTGTGGTGGCATAGGTGCCCTCCAGCCCGTTGAGCAAGGGGACTATGGCATACTCCACAGCCTGTCCGGAGGCCGTAAAATAGTCGGGATAGTTGATCTTGAAATCATGGATTTGGTTCACTTCTTTGACGGCGAGGGTTTTCCACCGGAAGCTGCCCTGAGTTCTGCTCTTTAGAATGATATGGGATGTGTTGTCCAGATTCCAGTCCACGTTGCCTGCATTTGTGCTGCCGTTAAATTTTGCCCATAAGAGGGTGTCGAAATCCCACTCGTCAGGGAATCGGCCCGTCAGCTCAAAGTCGCCGGATTTGGTTAGATAGAGGTCGTTATAAATCCCGTTTTTCAGTTCTACATAATTGATATTTTCTATGCCGGTGGGGGTAAGGGCACAGGCCAGATCCCCTCCGGCAAAGCTGCTGCCGCATAGAAACATATTTTTTAGTCACCTCCAAGCCATAAATCGTTTAGGACTGCGTTCAGCGGTTCCGATGAATTTAGATGTGTGGTACAGAAATCTTTGTCCACCATGTAAGTAGGTTCCTCTGTGTCAACCCAAGAATCGTTGTCATGTATCAGATTCCGGTTTGGACGTTCCGTGCCGTACCACATGTTGCCTTCTTCTATATTTCCCAATTCCACAAATGCTTCTAACTGGTAGATATTGTTTTTCCGTTTCACGGCAACGGTAATCATGTCTGTATTGTCAAAAACCTGAGGAGCGGAATACAGCAGATAATTTCCCGTACCGTTGGGGACAAGCAGCCTGAACCGAAGTGTCCCGTCGGTATAGATACGGGAGCTTACGGTTAATCCCAACTGTCCGTTGCTCATTTTAAAAAGGTCTGCGGTCTGCCATAGATTTACTCCGCGGATGAGCAAAGTAAAATCATCCTTAATCAGAAAACCCTCGTCATAGTACAGCGTTTTGTCCCGAAGGTCTATCATGCCGTCGATGTATTCGAAACTGTCCGTCCCGTTGTACTGGATAATGATCAGGTTGGTGGCAACCTGAATACATCCTTGGGATGGGAGAGGGGTGGCATAAATCCGGGCATAAGTATTGGGGTTCTCGTATTTTACGGCGATTTCCACGTATCCGGTATCTAATTCCATGCCGTTTTGGGTGACGCCTTTACAACGGATATAGTAGGCTGCGTTATTGTCAAGCCCCTGATACATATAACTTATGTTCAGGCTGTCCGTAAGCTCATTGCTTTCCAGAAGTAGCTTCTTTGAGGCATCATATAAGTAAAAGACATATTTGCCGATATCTTCCCAGTCGGAAGAGTAGTAGTGTATGGATGCTGCGAAGGAAGAGTTGTCGATTACGGAAGCATCCGGCACGTTTTCAAAGTAAAATTCGGGCGTTTCAAATGTGTAAAACATGATCTTGTCCGATAGGGGAGAGGGAATGTTATCCCCATGGAAAACTTGTGCCTGAATCACATATTTCCTGCCGTTTTCAAGAGTATGGCCGGGGATGGTGTGTTTGAGCGTATAAGAGGAAACGGTGTGGTCAAACACAAGGGTATTGGACTCGTTTTCATAGATCAGGATTCTGTTTGCACAGGCACGGCTGCCCGTCCATGTGACGGATACCACCTGATCCTTGTCGGCATCAAAGGGGGTTATTTTTTTCAGTTGTGGTTTTGCCATTGGAATCACCTTCTTTCTGTATAATGGTTTATTTGCCTGTCACACCGCAGATATGGAGATTATTCAGCCTTCCTAAAGGCTCCTTTACCCATACTCCCTGTCCGATCCGCAGTGTGACGCCGGGGATGCTGCATGGCACTGTGCGTTGGCCTCCCGCCTCGTCAAGGATCACATATCCCTTTGGGGTAATGTCCTTGATGACAGTCTGGTAAGTACGGTCGGCTTTGTAAGCATTCAGCTTTCTGTCAATCATGATTTGAACCGATTTCATGATTTCTTTTCCTAATTCCATAATGTTTTCTCCTATTCCAGTACCGTTTATTTATTCCAGTTCCGTCATGCGCAGTCATGCGCATTGCGCACTACAGTGTCCATGTAAGGCAAGAAATTTCATCTGCAAAAAGCGCATCTGAAATTTCTTACGGGCACTTGCGTTCCGAAACTGTTGTTGTCCGGCGGTATGTTTTAGCCGGAGCGTCAGTATCTTCTCAGCGGCTCCTGCCTTGCCATAAGGCTTAAATGACCTAATTCTCTTTGCAGATATTCCACCCCGGAGGTATTTGTGACATTGGGGCAGTTTAGCGTGATATTTTGGGTTATAACCGGTGGGGCATTTCTGTTATTGATAATGTTGGTGTAGTTGTTGAGTTGGTTCATGGTATCCTGAATCTGTCTATTGAACGGATAGTTTATATTGGAGTACAGGAAATCCGTTATATTTTCAATGTCTGCCATATGGGCATTCCATTTTCTATATATTTCTTTGAAGTTGGTGGGATCTTTGTCGGGGTCATAAGGAGGCAGCAGGGTTTCGATAGTGACATTGCCGGAGCCCGTGAGATTTTCGGTGATGCCGTCGGCTGCTTTAGCGGCTCCATAGAGATTTTCGGTGATGCCGTCGGCTGCTTTAGCGGCTCCATAGAGATTCTCGGTGATGCTGTCGGCTGTTTTAGCGGCTCCATAGAGATTCTCGGTGATACTGTCGGCTGTTTTAGCGGTTCCATAGAGATTCTCGGCAATGCTGCCGATGTTCCCGGCCAGAGGCAGGAGAGTGTCTGTGGAAATGCCGCTGAATTCCTGTAGCAGGTTCAGCATATCCTGATTACCGGAATACATCTCTCGTAAGAGGTTTAGATAATTACTCTTAAATGATTCTAAAGCCGTTTCGGACATATCCAGTATATGGTCCGTTGTGATGCCGAGATTTCCGAGCGCTTCTTCCATCTTAGCCTTTTCTTCGATTCCGGACAATTCCTGCCAGCGTGACTTGTAGTCATCCAATCCCTTTATAAGGCTGTCCCAATATTTTTCGGTCTGGCGGATAAGGGTGTCATAATGTTGATTAGACTCTTCGATCCTTTGGTCAAGGCCGTCAATGGCGCTTTGGAACTCGGTGATTTCCTTCTGCATTCCGGATATTTTAATTGTTTCCGCCGCTTCGGTAACAGCTTCTTTTGCTTGGCGGATTTCTTTGGTGTCCGTCACATAGTGCATTCCTTTGCCTTCGGTATACTGAAGGATAGTGCGCTGGTTCTGCATACGGGCAAGGTCATATTGCGCTTTTTGCAGGTCGATTTCTTCTTTTCTTGCTTTAGCGGAGTCTTCGATTTTGTTGATTTCTGCCTGTTTGGCATCGAGCTTTTCCTGCAATAACTTTTTCTCCGCTTCCAGCGCTTCCTCCGCGGCTTCCTTTTCCGCCTCCAGCGCCTCAACGGCAGCTTCTTTTTGGTCTTCCAATAAGTTAATCTGGCGGCCGATAATATCTCCGATATAACCGATAACATTGTCCAGATTGGAGAGTTCGTCTTTCAGGGCATCGGAGTAGGATTTACCGGCTGCCGCACCGGCTTTGGCAGCTGCTTTAACGGCAGATTTCTCCAACGGTTTATAGTTTACTTTGGCTGTGGCTTCCCTGATAAGCGCCTGTAGATTCTCTGCACGTCTCAATTTTGAATTGATAAGGTTCTGGTTAATCGTACCCTCTGCAATGTCCTGATATATCTGTTCCAGCTCAGTCAGATATCGGATTACCTCACCTGTATATCCTGCGTTCTCTGCAAGGGTGCGCAGATTTGCGATTTCACTGGCAGTATTCATGTCTTGAAGGCGGCATAGCTGCTTTTGGAAGGACAGCATTTGGATGGCCTGTGAAACATTTTCTGCCGCTACGGTTTCTTTTGCGAAAGCGGCGATTACTTGATCTGCTTCATCTTTCTCCATTTGAGATACGGCAATTAAGTCAAAACCTGCTGCTTTTAATGCTTCCGTATTTCTGATCAAAGCATCAAATGCTATGATCTCGTTATTAATCACGCCTAAATTTTCCAAAGCGGCTTTTGTTGTCGCAAAATCTTCTATTCCTGAGAGCGCTGCATGGGTAATAGAATCAGCGAGAGAATTAAATGCGTTTTCTACATCCGTTTCAGTTGATTCAGAATCCCTTAGCACTCTTACAAAATCCACAAAAGAAGAGTAGTCTACAGATAATCCCAGTTCAGCCATGTCATCCAGTTTCGATTTGATAGAATCACAGGTGGAGATGATATCTATGCTGTCCAGAGCAAATTCGCCGTTATCTGTGAAGATATCGTTATATGCCGATTTCAAGGAATCGAAGGCAGGTTTGAGTCGGGTGTTGAATTGGTTGATGGTGTCAGGGATGGAGAGGATGTCAATATTTGATGTTGAATCTTGAATTTCTTTAATTTTTGCAAGCAACTCATCCCAAGATAAAAGAGTGCCTTCTGGAACCTCAATCTGTTCCGCAGCGATTTGCAGTTCATCAAGTTTAAGTTCGCCAACTTTGTCATCAAATTCGTCCTGAAGCTTTTCTTTGACATTGTTTACAAGAGCGTCAATATCAGAAAAGGTAGTTCCATCTTCTTCAATTTTGACACCAAACAGCCACAGGATTGGCTTTTTAACTTCATCTGGCAATTCTTTTATGGTTCCCAAAAGTTCTTGTATTTTATCTTGATAATCTTTGATGGGTATATCTCCATCATTAAACTGGGCTTTAACATCAAGCATTACTTGAATATCGGCAAGTATCTGCTTGCCCTCTATGTCATTAGATAATGATAATATATTGTCCTGAATATATTGTTTTGCATCTTCCCAGGAGGAAAAGTTTAATGAGCTCCAATCAAGATTATTTACTATACTTTGTATAGTGGCTTGCATACTATCATCCATAATTTTAAATGTATCATCTGTACTTAACCATGCAAATATGGAACTGCTTAAATTATTCCAATTTGCTTTGTTCATATCATTTATTATTTTGATCTCTTCATTTAATTGTTGGATATCAGCTTCATATTGTTTGGCAAGTTCTTCTATATTTCCATCAATAATTAATTTTGCATTTTCAATATCTTTGTCTGATGAATTAATATGAATAGTAAATCCGACAGGAATTTCAATACCATCTTTTACTTCATAATTGGGGGTTAATTCTTCAAAATCAAGATTTGCATCTTTTAATATTTTAATATAGTCGTCTTTGATCTGAGAAATAACTTCTAAGTTATCACCAGTTATTTCAATCCATCTTTCAGAAAATCCGTCCATAAAATTGCTAGCAAAATCGTTACTTTGAATATCACCTAACGACTTGGCTAATGCATCTTTTTTGCTTTCTAAATTTGACAATTCCCGCTCATATGATGCTGATTTAGCAGATATTCCATTAAATATGGTTGGTAGCTCTTTAGCAATTTGCCTATTTGTTAGATCCCTTTGTGCTTCAATAAGATTATGTAACGACCCTACAATAGAATCAACATTACCGCTTAACTGAACAATAGCATCACCATTCTCATTATAATTTCGAGTAAGTGCTGGAAACATTTCAGCTAATTGATTACTCAAATTTAGAAATTCATCATAGTTATCTTTTGTTAGACTGATATTTTTTCCTGTTAATGGATCAATTCCTTGGGATAATACTGCAAATTTTTTAGCTGAATCATCAATTGCTTTTTGATTGCATTTTAGTTCATCGTTTAAGGACTTAATGGTATTCAATGCGTTTTCTGATGCACTGATCAAATCTTCTGTTTTATTTATCCACAATGAAAATAAAGATACAATTCCAGATATAATGAAAGAAGTCCCCATTGCTATAGCAGAATTTAATGCAATGGTAGCAAATCGCAGTGCAATCGTTTTTGTTGTTGCTCCAACTAATGATAATACATACCCGCCAAGACTTGCTTTAGCTCCGTTTAATCCATTTAGATAAGTGCCTAATTTTGAATTTGTAGCAGCCACAGTATTTGCAAATGTTGTTTGATTAGCTGTTCCTGTTGACGCAATGGAATTGTAGTTCATAATAGCGGATGATACTTTTTTAAAACCAGTAATATTACCTTGCAATGAAGCTGTATATCCAGTCATTGATGCGGCGGATCCTTTTATGCTGGTAAGATACATTTTTAAACTATCATCAGACTGAGCTATAATTCTGTTCCAACCAGTTTGGGTTAAAGTATTATGTTCTATTGCTTCATTATATTTCCATATAATTTGTTCTGCATTCCGGAAAGGTTCAATAGATTCATCATTTATAGAAGAATTTATACCAGTAAACCATGACTTTATTGTTTCTTGTTTGAATATCATGCTATTATTTTTATGCCAATTTAGATTGTTGCTTGTGAAGAGTAGATATGGCATTAGTGTACTCAATTGTGGAAATTGAGTATTGTATTATATGGATATACTTGATATAATAAATTCTATAGTTATGGAGGTGTTATATGGATATTTGCCCAAATTGCAAATCAAAATTAAATATTGATGAAAAATCTTCTGGAAAATGTTTTTCATGTGGAACAACCTTTGAATCTTCATTACCAAAAGGTAATACGCAATTTAACTATCAATCATCTGGTAATACAGTTGCAAAAGCAATTAAGACTTGTGGAATCGCAATTATAATAGCAGGAACAATATTAAGCTTCATTGTAGCTGGTGGAAGTGGAGGGCAATATGAATTTTCTTTAATACAATTTATCACTCCAGAGTTCATGAGCATTATTGGCGGGCTTATTTTTATTGGGTTTTCCGAAATAATTCAATTGCTGGAAGATATAAAAAACAAACTAAAATAAGTTAATGGACTTATCAAGTGAAGAGTATAATACAAAATGCGCAATATTTCCTCCGTTCCATCCACTACGGCTAGGAGGAATCCTTGCGTTTTCCTGTTCCTTCCTGACTGTGTCAGCTGCTGAGAAGAAGCAGGGGGCAGCATCACCCTTTTGGTTTATACCCAGTCACGGGCAAGTTTTCCTTCTTGGCTTCGAGTGCCTCTTACAAGCCTTCCGGCTCAAAACCGTTTACACTCTGTGAACACTTCCTTATCTGTAGATACAGACTTAGGTTTTCCGCTGCTGATTGGTGGTTTAGCCTTTTTCTGCCATAAGGGGTTAAAAGGCTTGCCACTTAGCGTTTCCGCCTATGGCCTGCCGCACATTTTTTTGCCATTGCTGACATCCTTTCGGAGTGCATGTCACGTCCGCCGTTTCCGGCCGCGTTGTAGCTGTACGGCACTATTTATTCACTATTAATAAGCTTCCCAGCACTGGGGACAGCAGCCCCCAATTACGGTTTATTTTATAGAACATTGTGGGTTGACAAAGCCCACACATCCCTGCCTTTGAAACCCATGCGTACCCGATAAACAGGACATGGAAAACTCAGGCATGGAGGGCATATCCAAAACAACAGTTTATGAAATCCGTATACTCATACGGCGTTTACCAATGTTCTTGAACCCTAAAAATAATCCGGCGCCAAGCCCGATGTTCGCAAAGGAGCCTAATTTTCCTGTAATGTTATTTACAATAGAAAGAAGGCTGTTCAGGCTGTTGACGGCAGCAGCAATTGCATCCGAATCCGTGAAGTTACCGATGGTGGAAGCCCATGTGTTGGAAAGGCGGTTCAGCGAACCTTCCCATGAATTTACTGTTTTCTCCGAGGCTTCCGCCATGGAACCGGTTCCGTGGGCATACTGCTGTAACAGTGTTTCATAAGTACTCCATTGACGAAGGAAGGCATCCAGCTGTTCTCCGGCGGAGCTGCCGACAGAATCAAGCAGGTTGGTTCTGCGGGGATCATTATCACTCAGCCTGTTATAGGCAGCGGCTAATTCCGGCAGTACTTTCATCGGATCACGGAGAGTAAGGATGCCGTTCTTTATTTCTTTTAACTTGACATTCAGGGCACTGCAGGCAGCTTCATACTTTGCAAGTCCTTCTCCATCAATGTCTTCTGTCTCGTCGGCAATTTGCCTGATGTGCAGCAAGACTGTCCTAAGCGCGTCCGCTGCTTCAGAGCCGCTCTGGTGTGTTGCGGTAATCATGGTGCCTAACGCGGCGGCAGTCTCTTCGGCATCAATGCCAAAGGAGGAGGCGGTGGGGGCGAGGGCTGCCATTCCCTCTGCCAGATCTGCCATTGTGAAGGCATTTTGGCCGGAAATGTAGTTCATTCCGTCCAGCACTTTAGTCAGTTCCGAGACGGAGCCGCTCATCCGGTAGGCTTGGTCTGTTGCATAGATAAGCTGGTCTGCCAGTTCGGCGGTAATACCGCCTGCGTTTTGGGCGGCCAAGGATAACTCGGCGATTTCATCGGCATTGTCAAATCCGGCAAGGTATGCTTCCCGAACGCCGGATAAGTAGTTGGCGGCGCTTTGGCCGTACCGGCTTGCGACACGGAAAGCGTTATTCCCAATGTTTTCTAAGGTGGATTCGGACAGACTGCTGTTGGTTCTGCTGATTTCTGTCAGGAGGGTATCCACCTTTTTTAATTCTGTGACAACGTCTTTCCAGCTTGGGACGTCCTGTATGGATTCTATTAGGTCTTTTAATTTTCCCATATTCAATTGTCTCCTGTTATAATGTATTTGCGGTAGCATGGTTTCCATATGAAGTTGTTGTTATGGCGGGTTAAAACGGGCCTGTTTCGTCAGGGTTGATTCTGTGGTTCGGTACTCCGTCAGGTCAGATATTAAACTTGCGAACCGCCCGTTTTATACCATTGCGTCGTTAAGACTACTAGACGATGGCACTGCATTGCCGTCGAAGTTTTGTCTGGCATTGGTAAAAACCATGCAGCCTGCAAGTCTAATTTCCGACTGGATGGATCAGGAGTACTAAAGCATTAGAGCGTGTTTGAAAATTCATTCCCTCCATCTGCGAGCCCCGCTTCGCGGTATATTTGAGCCAAATTCAGGTTGCATAGCTTGCTATGCGCCCTTTATTTGGCTAATCATCTGTAAGAAGATTTCATCTCCCACAAATTGTGACGCACATCTGTCAGAAAGTAATTTTCTAACACGCTCTAGCGCAGTAGAAGGATACGTGCCTGCCATAGGAGCATATATCCTTCCGTGCACTGTAAGGGTGGGGATTCTTTAGGCGGCGTAACCTTTTTTACAGGAGTCAGCCCTTATGGGCTAATGCCGCCAGCTGGGAAGCCAGCTGTGCCATAAGCTCTTCCTCAGGCACATCTTTCAGGGCGGCGTACAATTTCTGCAGCAGTTCCAATATTTCCTTCTGGTTGTCGATCACAGCTGCTGCTGCACCGTAGAGAGCTGCTTTAATTTTCCATTCATTTTTTTTCATTCTGATGTAGTGAATCATATTTTTTCCCTTTCTTATAAAATATTAAAAAAAGACTCCGTAGGGAGACTTTTTTTCCGGATTACAGGAGGGGCAGCCTGATATGGGCTGTGTCCGGCGGAGGTCGGAGTGCCATATCGGGCTGCATTGGGAGGTAATTCCCATATACGCACATGGTTTCAGCCGTCATTTACGGATTATTTATGCTTGTCCAAAACAAAATAATCCGTAAATGACGGCTGAATATTTCTTGTGTAAAAATGGGGACTCGATATAAGATAATCTTGTAAGATTTCGTGGAGACAGGGACAAACATAACTGACAATTCCTCATTCGTTGCGTATTTATGAGGCATTGCAGAAAGCGGACAGGGAAAATGAGGAAACTAAAAAGGGATAGTTTATTGCTTTATAATAAAGCAGATGATAAAATAAATCATATCGAATGGCGAAGGATGAAAGTTTGAAAGAAAGACACTCTCATGTAATAGAATCCCCGAACAGGATTCTATTGCCATAAATAGCGCTTTCAACTATTGATTTGAGTACGCAAGAGGGTGTGTAAACACCTCTCTTTAGGCGCGCAGATGGGAATATAAATGAAAAAGAAAAAATGGTTATTGGTTTCTTTAATATTTTTAGGCTGTATATTTATTTTTGCGTTTTCTATGATTTTATCCGGTAAAAGGAACACGGTTGAAAAGCTCATATCTCAATTGGAAAATGCAATTAATGAACACGACATAGAAAAGATAATAGATTTATATCCTGATTATTGTAGAGCTGATGTGGTAAAATATTTTTCACAGGAAAAATTGAATGAGTTTTATAATAATGTAATTGCACATGATAACAAAGATATACAAATTCAAATATTAAATGTTTCAAATTATGATGTTTCTTCTTGCAATGATGTAATGAAACAAACTGCAGAAGATTATCAAGAAGGAATTTGGGTAGAAGATTATCAAATAGTGCAGGTAAAGTATCATGATGATTTTGGTGAATCAATTTTGCAAGTAATGAAAATTGATAGTAAGTATTACCTATATTTTAATGGTGATATCGGTGAGCCTTTAAGTTACTTTCATTAGTTCTTTTAATGATAAGTGAAATGACAAAATATTATGGTGCTTATAAAACAACAAAAGATGGCTAAATTAAATAGAAATTTAATTCAGAAAGTAATGGAGTCTAATTGAAATGTATTTGTGTTAATGATATTAAGTATATTCAATTTGATATGTAAAGATTCTTTGGGCGAAAGAGAGAATTAAAAATAAACCGAACAATATAATTTGATAAAGAAACTGCAAAATACATAATCCTGAATATCGCGCTATGGCGATTTTGTGCATTGTGGGGACATGCTTTGTGCATTACTGGATTGGGTATTGTATTACATAAATGCTTTGAAATGATGTATTTTATAATATAGGAGGTGCCATATGGATATTTGTCCTTATTGTGGAAAAAAGTTATCAGAAGATGAGAAAATAATATATAAATGTACTTCTTGTGGAAAAAGACTTGAACCCACAGTATTAAATCAAAATAGGCGATATATTAACGAAATTGCAAGAGCGGTTAAAACTGGTGGAATCGTAATTATAGTGTTAGGAACAATATTAAGTTTTATAGTAGCCGGTGGAAGTGGGGCAAAATATGAATTTTCCCTATTGCTTTTTTTAATAGCAGAATGCATAAGTATTATAAGTGGATTTCTTCTTATTGGATTTTCTGAAATTATTCAATTATTAGAAGATATAAAAAATAAACTAAAATAAGTAAAACAAATATAACTGCTTCTTTCTTTCAAGAAAGATGATCTGTCTACATAATAAAGCTTTTATTTATCTGGGACAATCTATTCAACTTAGCTGTTGTTGTTCGGAATATTGGGGCGTTATTGTTCACCCATTGTCACCGTGAGGCGTTTTCACGCTGTTTTGCGTGACATACCTTAGACAGGTGTGCGAGAAATTGTTGCTTTTACGATTTCTGTGCATAGGTTGCTGCGAACGTAGTAACAAGTAACATTGAAGCGGATTTCTGATGTCACAGTTAGAGTAAGCAGCAAGATATGATTGTATATTTAGGCTGTACGATAATAAGCTGATGGAGGACTATGTTAAATTATCAACTGCCGCACATTTTTGTCGTCTCTGGCATCCTTTCGAAGTACATGACATGTTCGCTGTTTCAGGCAGAATAGTAAATGTGCGGCATTATTTATTCCCTATGAATAAGCTTTTTGACATCCGGAGGGACAGCAGTGCCCAAGTCCTGTTTGTTGTATAGAATATTGCCTCCTGCGTCCTTGCCTTAGAAATCCAGATGATCCCTGATAAGCAAGGTATGGGGGAATATCCAAAATACTATATTATTATTACTGATATTATTTAAACTGGGGACAGAGCACTATTTGCCCTCGATATTTTTGATACGCTCTTCTAAACTGTCAAGGCGTGTCATGGCTGTCTGGATGGCATAAGTGTTAAGGGCGATAAATTCCTCGTAGCGCAAAGAATAAATGTAGATCGGGTTCCCGTCCTCATCCAGCTCCGGTTCTTCCATTTCTGTCTGGGTTCCGTCTTCATTTGTTACAGATTTCCGGAATGTTTTAATGTCTTTACAGAACCCGGCAAAGTCCAGAGCCGTCAGGCCGCATTCCGCCATTGCGGATTCTACGTCTTGCGAAATAAAGCCAATGTGGGTGCGTCCGGAGCTGCCGTCTATAAAAGCAAATGACACAGGCTGCAGCTTCAAAAATAACTCTAAATGCTTTGGTGTTAATGTTTTTATGTCTTGCTTTAAATTGCGGTCTGACGTTGATATTGCGGAGCTTGCAGCATACAGCTGTTTCCATCTGTAGCTGGAAATTCCCAGGTTGCAGTTGCCGTTTCCGCCGGGGAAAAATTGTAAGATTTGTATCGGATTTCCGCTGCCGGTGGCTTGTAGGCCGTTCTGAAAAAGGATTTCGTATCCATAGGAGGCAGAGCCATATGCGACAGAGGACACTAACCGCACATCACCTGTATGCACCCCCCTAATTCCAGAATATCCGCCTTCCGCGTTATTGCTGAGTACTATATAATTGTTATTCATATATAATGCGCCACCCATTCCGCCTCCGGCAACAGGGAGATAGGTGGATGCTATGTTCCGCCCTATGCCGTCTTCTGTAGCCATGTCTGTTTTTATCTTGTGCTCGGGGTGGCCTTCAATGTACATATGAAATGTTCCGTCATTTAGATGGTTGTATTGACACATAAGCGCAAAAGCATCGCCATGGGACTGTCCTTCGGCGTTTAACGTAGTCATACGGTCTGAACGATGTACATTAAAATTTGCAGGATTCCAGACATACATGTTGTGCTTTGGATTTCCGGTATCGTTTCCGCCCCACAACCATTCCGGTTGTCCCGGCTGTCCATTCCAATGAAAGGTCATAGGCATATCTGCATTGCCGCCATTCCCCAGATGGCCAACGCACATGTTGTTCCGGTGTATCCACTGTACCGGGTTAGTGCCTCCGTCAGCTGCTAAGTGGTACCTTCTGTCTACTCCCGGATCCGTATTCTGGAACGGTACCCCAATCACAGCATTCGCACTGGCAGACACAACGGAATTTGCCGCGTTGTCTGCATTTGCAGCATGGGCGGCATCATCTGCATAGGCGGCGGAATCCGCCTTGGCGTGGCGGTGCAGGAAGGTTTCGTCAAGGTTAACCCAGTCAGACCAGCCGTCTATGGGGGTATAGTATCTCATGGACATGCTGAACGAATAGCCTTCTTCGATGGCAATTTGTGAAATATACGATTCATCCGTTTCAATAACCAGAACCGCTTTATAGTTATATGGGGTTCCATCTTCGTTATATACGCGGTATATTCCCGGATTCGTCAAAGTATTTAAATCTGTGTCATTCGGCAGCACCATGTATGGGAAGGCATCAATATCCTGCGGAGTTAAATTAGAGAACTCAGTGTTTAGTTCACTAATCTGGTTTTGCAAGTTGCTACCTGCCTTCGCAGATAATGCAATATTTGAGTCCGTGGTAGTCAGCGAATCTGTAATTCCGTCTATTGCATTATGATTGATCCATTTTGCCGTGCCATCCCCACACCATGATAAAATCTGTCCGGAAGAACCGCCGCTTGGAATATGTTTATTTCCGGAGGTTTCAGGATGTATGTAGTTGTTTGCTCCTTCCGCAATCTCATCCAGTTTTTCTTTATCGGATGAGGACATTAATCCGTCGGAAAGAGCAGATGCAGCTTCTTTTGTTGCAAATAAGCTTTTCAAATTATTATAAAACTGACACAGTCCGGCAAGGTTTAAATAGTTGTCATGTGCCATAAACATTGTCTCCTTTCTGCTGCAATACATTTATGGTTGATACCCCGCCGGTTTGCGGAGGGGTAAATGCTATAGCTTTTTCACATATTTGTCCGATACGCTGATCCATCCGGCGCCTGATTTTAGGCGTCCCCAGTTTCCCTGTGTTTCCACAATGGTATAGATGAAACCTTTCTTTGCTCCGTTGACCTGCAGAATTTTACCGTTGGGTGACTTGCGTACATTTAGATGTTCCAGAAGCTTAACCTGATAAATCCCGGAATCTGCAGCAGATGACCCGCCGGAAACGTGGGAACCGGAAGTCGAAGAACCGGAAGCATGGGAACCGGAAACCGAAGAACCGGAAGCATGGGAACCAGAAGATTGGGAATCGGAAGCATGGGAACCGGAAACCGAAGAACCGGAAGCATGGGAACCAGAAGATTGGGAATCGGAAGCATGGGAACCGGAAACTTGGGAGTCAGAAGCTTGTGAATTTGAAGGATTTGAATCGGATGCGGCGCCGGACAACCTGCTTCTGAATTCATTCCATTTGGCGCTGTCTTTGCCATACCATCCGTCCCATCCGGGGCAGTGTTTTCCGTTTACGTCAAAGTGGCGGTAGACATTGGATAGGGGAATATGGTATTTCTGCATAAGCTCCTTACCCAATCGAACCGCGTTCTGTAAGGTTGCTTCTAAGATTTCGCCGTTGGAGGAACACATTTCAATAGAAATACTGTTTGTGTTGGTAATCTTGCCGTACATGGAGCCGCCTCCGGTGGAGGTGCAGTCGGACCATTTTCTGCCGCCCACCGAGTATGCGGTTTTTAAATCTTCCACGGAACGGTAGATATCATGCTCGTCCACAAAATAGTGGGCGGATGCTTTAACAATATTGTTTTTAAAATAAGCCGCATTTGATTTTGCTTTGTCGGTTTTATTGGCCGTATAATGGTAGACGAGGTATCGGACGGAAGATGCCGCCCTTGATCCGCCGTAATTGGCCGGATTGGCTGACAGAGTGCGGATGACTGGGCACACAGGATTGGATGCCGCAGCCGGTGTATCATATTTTGTCAGGTCATATTTATGAATGACGTTCATTAGATTTTCCACATATTGTAAGCTAGTGGCATATCCGTCTTTTTTGATGTTTTCAAGATATGTCAAGGGATCCGTCACTTCTTTGAGATTGGAGTAGGCGGGAATATCAGTAAAATCAAAGTATCCCTGTACGCCGCTTTCCATATCAGGAAATTTCATCCACTGCATGGGGGATGAGGAGTAGGAGCCGTCATTGTTTTGTTCGGAACCGATCTTATGGTATATTCCGCAGGCGGTAGGGCATCTTCCGGCTCTGTATTTTAACCCGAAATAATTGTGGGCGTTTGCAGCCAGCTCGGAGGTTCCGGATGCTGATTCCAGCACTGCCTGAGCAATAATAGGTGAATACACACGAATGCCGTATGAAGGCGCATATTTTTGTATGTAGGGTGCGATTTGATTAATAAATTCTATGGGAAACACCTCCTGTTTTGTATCGTATATTGTCTGTCGAAAGAAACTAAAGTTGTGTATATAGGGGTACGGGCCGGAAATAACCGAAGTACGTAGGTAAAAGAGATTTTTTGATATTTATGGAAAAACGGCATATCCGAAGAAAGAAAAAGTGCAGCATACTCGTGCAAAGAAAAGCACAGTATGCCAGAAAAAAATCAGCAATGCAAATGAGAAAAGCACAGAGCGGACGTGTCAAGGATAGTGCGGTATAGCCGTGTAAAGAAGAGATGTATTGCGGCCATGTCAAGGAAGGGGTGACATGGCCGCGTAATAAATGAGAGGTAAAGACTATGTGTCACAGTTTCATCCAAGGAATTCTGCCGTAACAGTTCAGGCAGAACCACATGAAGTCAAAATCACATCCATATGCGGTTTTACGAGACATCCTGCCGGCACATATCTCGCAGGCAGGTAACGCATTGCTTTAAGGTTGCACAGACATAATCCAATTCTTCCTTGGTTTCCTGACCGCTGAAGGTCAGGCGGATGCAGCTGTGAATGTCTTCCTGTTTCATTCCGATGGCTGTCAGCACAGGAGAGGGGGATAAATCTGTGCTGTTACAGGCGGAGCCGGTGGAGACTTGGATGCCGTGCATATCCAGCAGAATCATCAGGGATTCCCCTTCCACTCCCTGAAAACAGATATACAGATTATGGGGAAGCCTGCTGCCGGACTCTATGGGGGCGCCTGCCAGATAGCTGTGTGGAATGTGCCGGATAATGTAATCATATACATAATTTCTTTGGGTTGGTGAAACAGAAGAGTAATCATATGTTTCCACGGCTTTACCCAGAGAAGCAGTGCCAAGGACATTTTCCGTTCCGGAGACTATGCCGTCCTGCTGGCCGCCATAGATCAGGGGCTTTAATATAATATCTCTGCGTTTCCATAGAACGCCGACACCCTTTAAGGCATGTAGCTTGTGGCCGCTGAAGGTCAGGATATCAACGTATTTTCCCCATAACCCCATGTCAATTTTGAAAAATGGGATATAGCCCGTTGCATCTACAAGGAAGGTTCCCTTATGCTTCCGTACCACGGATCCGATTTCTGCGATATTGTTGACAGTGCCGATTTCGGAATTGGCGGCTTCTATGCACACAAGGGGTTTTAAAGAAGCATTTTGTGAAAGAATCGCGTCTAAGCGGAGCAGGTCTATTTCCCCGGAAGGAGTCACTTCCAGAGGAGTGTGGGAAAGGCAGGATTGACATGCTTTTTGCATGGATTTATGAGAGGTGGGAGAGTAGAATACTTGATAGCGGTTTTCCCGCGGGTTCTCCGAAGTCAGTCCTTTGACTGCCAAGGTATTTGACGCCGAACCCGAGGGCGTAAAGTAGAGATCCGATGAAGCCACGTGGATAAATTCCGCAACGGAATGTTTTGCATCCGTTAGTATTTGTCTGGGTTTTTCGCCTGCCGAATGCGGAGAGGACGGATTACCGTACAAATCTAATATATCAAGCAAATATTTCTTTACCTGATTATTTAAGGGAGTGGTGCTTGCATAGTCGAGGTATATCTGCATCATTACACCTCCGTTTCTTTTGTAGAATCACGTAAGCTTTGGAAGGCTTTCCGTTATAGTTTTGCGGGCTGTTTTTATGGATTGCTGGATTTCTGTTTAAATATAGGAGATAAAACGATCACTCAGCCGTAAAGGAACATGTCAGCACTAGAACGTGTTTGAAAATTGCTTTCTGACAGATGTGTGTCACGATTTGGCTCAAATACACCACGAAGTGAGGGGCGCAGATGATTTCCTGCAGAGTGCTTTAAGATTAAAGGCTGTAGAATCAGAGAATGTGTTTTGTCAGAGATTGTATTTAGGATTTGGGTTGTCTTGAGGCTTCCACTTTGGCAAAGTATTTTCTGGCGCATTCTTGAGAGCAAGCCACTCTTTTCCAGTGGAACATCGTTTTATCCTTTGCACAGTCAGCACAGGGGATGAACGGTTTCCCGCATATTTTACAAGGCTTTTGTACCTTATCAGCCATTTCTGTCCTCCTGTTATTATATTTTATGGTCAATATTCCTTACAATCAGTAAGGGAGTATCCATCTTGCCGCCAGCCTTCATTCGCAGCATTTGTAACGCAAGGTGAATTCTGTTTTAAAGAATTATTCTGTGTCAAAAAGTAAAGCCGTCTATGAAATATTTCCGATTCGGCGGCTGCTGTGGGGAAAGAGGCGGCGGGAGCACAAGAGAATAAAGTGGAGAGCGCATGAATGCGCCCTCCGAAGGGTGGGTTAGTTGACGCCGTAGACGATCAAGTCCCAAAGGTTGGTGGAGCCGGTGCATCCTCCGGCAAGGCTTTCTGCCGTAAATGCATGTGCAAAGCTGTCTCCGCCGAGGGACAATTCGAATTCGCCGGATACGTCGGCTCTCTGAATGATCACCTGACCTGCGTATTCTACATCGCAGGAATCCTGAAGCACCACGTCAATGTAGAGCTTCAATACCTTGCTGTATTTCTCGGAATCATTGGAGATCTTGGCAGCTTCCGCTTCCACATCATAAAATGCCACAAGCTCGGTGCCGTCGGCCATTCCGGAAACGGTAATTTCCTGTGTAGCCGGATCATACTGGAAGACGCCTTCTGCGGCAGCGGCATCCTGCTCAAGCTTTGTGCCAAGGGAGCCGTTTGCGTTCTTCACATAGACACTGCCGATCTCGGCGCCGGTGACGCCCACTGCAGTCTTGGAAGTCTTGCAGGTATTATTCTTTACCGTCATTACATCTGTGATGCGGACACGGAATGTCCCCTGCTCTACATCCGTACCTGTCTGTGCGGCCAATGCGCCGCCTACAAGGACACCGTTGGTAGCGGAAACGGTTACGGCCTTGTTCTTTTTCAGGGAAGCGATCTTCCGGCCGTTTCTGCCGGTAATGTCCGCCTTTTCCTGATTGTTCTGGATGGAGCCGTTCTGGACCTCATCCATAATAAACTCCAGCTCACCTGCGTTATTGAACGCCGTGATCTGGGCAACCTCAGTGATGATCAATTTGCTTACATCTACTGTCATTTTGTTTTCCTCCGTTTTTCATTATTTTATTTAAAAAAAAGACTCCAAAGGGAGCCTTAATTTTATCTGATAGGAAATAGGTAATTCCCATATATGCACACCTGTTTTCCCGTTATTTACGGGTGATTTTGTCTCTGCCGATTTCTGATGCTCCGTAAATAACGGCGGAATCTTTTTGGTTATAAAAAGGGGACACTTAAAACCGGCAGTTTTTTTGTCATGAAATCCTGCTTAACTGGTCGGCGTAATTATGAAGCCCGGTGAACTCTCTGGTCAAAGCATTTTTGACTTCGCGCATGACGGCTTGGCTTGTTACGCCGGGGCAGGTGATTTGGAAGGTGTTGCCGCCCATGTTAATGTTTGGGCGGATGTTCTGGGTGGAAATATTGGTGTGACTGATCTGTTTTAAGGTTTCGTGGATCTGTTTGCTTCTTTCATAGGAAGCGTTGGCTTTCAGGAAATCCGCCGGATTTTCGATGCTTGCCATGTGAGCCTGCCATTTTTTGTATATTTCTTTAAAATTGGTAGGATCTTTATCGGGATCGTAGGGGGGAAGTTCATCAGGGATGATATAATCGGCTTCCGAAGCGCTTCCAATGGCAGAAAGGGTTCTGCCGGTGTGGGGGGAGGCGTCCGTGGACGGATTTCTGCTCTCGATAAGGCGACCTTTGCTTAACAGCTCTTTGGTCTGTAGATGGTTGAAGATGAGGTCGCCTTTTTCCGTGTGGATCATTTCGGCGCCGTTGTTCCCGACGGTTTCAAAAGTGCCGTCTTTGGCGTGTACCCAGAGCTCCTGCCCCAGCTCGCCCACAAGGGTCTTCCGGGAGTCTGCGGTACTCCAGCCGCCGGAAAATTCAGCGGTTCCTTCTATATGGGATCTGGCGGATCCCAAAGAGGGAAGGGGAGAAGATCCGCGCTGCACTACATTTACTGTGACGGTGCATTCCGCATTCATACCGTCAAGCGCATTGAGCCCTTGGATAATGCCTGTGACATGGTTTTCCGCATCCGCGATGGTATCCTTAAGTTCGCCGAATCTGCCGGTGACGCCGCTGCCGTCCGGTTCCCCCAGAGTTTTTTCTGCCGTTTCCCCAAGGGTTTTTATGGAGCCTGTGAGGGTTTGTCCGTTAGAACCGTTGTCCTTTTGAAGGCTGCCCTTGGCTCTATTTTGAGGGGTTCTTTCCGAAGTGTCTCCGCCGATGGCAGCGGCAACGGCAGCGACGCTTTGGCCAAGCTGACGGAAGCGGCCTGCAGCGCCGGAGCTTTCGGTTGTGCCGATGGCCTGATCCGTCTCTGCCTGAAATTCTTTTACGGCATGGACAAGACTGCCCGTACCGTCTCCGGAACCGCTCTGCAGACCGGAGGGAGAGCTGCCGGAAGCCCCGCTGCCGCCATTGGATATGGATTTACCGGATATGGAAGAGACGGCGCCGTCAACGGAGTTTTTCAGCGCCTCAAACTGTGCAAGGACGCTGCTGATGTCGATATCGGCAGGAATTCCTTTTAGGGCATCGGAGAACGCCTGTACCGATGCGCCGAGGCTGTCTGTCAGGACAGTGAGGCTTTCCAGTTGGCCGGCATCGGGAAGGTTTTGGAAAGAATCGGAGATACCTGATAAGCTATGGTTCAGAGCTTCTGTCCCTGTGTTCAGACTGTTTACGCTGTCGGCTGATGCGGAGACATTGGTATTTACCGAGAAGGCCGAGCCGGAAAATCTGTCGAGGCTGTCCGCGGTATCGGAAATGGTGTCGGATAAGGGGGTTAATACATCTGCGGAAATGCCTCCGAATTTCTGAAGCATAGCAATCATTTCGTCATTGCCGGAATACAGCTCCTGCAGGAGGCCGAGGTAATTTCCCTGAAACGACCGGAAGGTGGATTCTGACATGCTTAAGAGATGCTCCGTTGTAATTCCCAGATCCTTAAGTGCGGTTTCCATTTTGGCCTGTTCTTCGATTTCCGTCAGTTCCTGCCAGCGGGCCTTATAGTCTTCCAGTCCTTTGAGCAGGCTGTCCCAGTATGTTTCTGCCTGATGGATGAGGGAATCGTAGTATAGGTTGGATTCCTCTATCTTTCGGTCAAGGTTGTCCATGGTGTCTTGCAAAGCGGAGATTTCCTTTTTCAGTCCGGCGGACAGGATGTTTTCTTTGGCTTCGGTGACGGCTTCTTTTGCCTCACGGATTTCCTTGGTATCCGTCACATAGTGCATCCCTTTGCTTTCGGAATATTGTAAGGTGGTGCGCTGGTTCTGCAACCGTTCCAGATTATACTGGGCTTTCTGCAAGGATATTTCTTCTTTTCTGGCTTGGGCGGCTTCTTCCATTTGGTCGATTTCCGCCTGTTTGGCATCCAGTTTTTCTTGGAGAAGATCCTTCTCGGCATTCAAGGCTTCTTCGGCAGCTTCTTTTTCCGCCTCAAGGGCATCTATGGCGGCATCTTTCTGATCTTTAAACAGATTGATCTGATCTTCCAGAATGCTGCCGATGTACCCGATGACACTGTTTAGGCCGGAAAGCTCGTCCTTTAGGGCATCAGCGTAGGATTTCCCGGCTGCTTTACCGGCATTCCGGCCGGCTTTGGCAGCAGACTTTTCAATGCCGGAGAAGTCGATATCCACCTTCTGCACTCCGGCGTTTATTTTTGCCATCAGGTCATCAATTGCGGTATCCGCATCCGTATGTCCGCTGGCCAGATCACTGGCAATGGCTGATGCCAGAGCGGTACTGGCGGTATCTCCGTAGGCCGCTGCCAGAGATTTCAGGCGTTCTATTTTCTGTTCCGTGCTCAGGCTGTTCTGGCCGAAGGCAATTTCGGCGGCGGTTAGGCTGTAGAGCTGCTGTCTTGCAATTCCGGCGGCTTCTCCTTCCGTGAGGATGGCAAGGTAGTTGTCTGTTAATACGGCTGTATCGTTTTCCAGAGCCATTGTAAGATCATAGGCAGCCAATGCGGATTTTGCTTTGGCTTCCGCAAGGGCATACTCGGCAGCCTCTGCGGCATTGACTACCCCAAGGGATTCCAGCATCTGTGCTGTCAGCGTCTTGGTCTCGTCCGTAATCCCGTTTGTCGCTTGGGAGGCGAAGAAGATAGAGGTGGCGAAATCATTGAAAGCCTGTGCGGCCTGCTCATCTGTGGTATCGGCATCTGTGAGAATGGCCGCAAAGGTATCGAAGGTATCCATATCAATGTTGATGTCCACATCTTCCAGCTTGTTAAGTTCCTCGATGGAAGATTTTAAGGAGTGGAGCGTGGATAGATCCAGAGAATCCCGGTGGAACAAAAGGTTTCCGTCATCGTCTGAGGTAAAGAGGTTCTGGTAGGCTGATTTCAGGGAGTCGAAGGCGGGTTTTATGCGGGTATTCAGCTGGTCGATGGTCTGGGAGAGAGTGAGCGGCGCTTCCGGAGGGGCTTGCAGGGATTTTCGGTACATCCGGACTGCTGCTTCGGCATTTTGTGCGCCTTCCGTCACTTTATTCCAATAATCAATTTCAGAGGCATCATTGATGGAATTGGATTGAAAGAACTTTTCAAGGAAGCCTTGTGCGTCCGTGCCGAATTTGGAAACGGCATTTTGATACCTGTTTTGGAGATCTTTAGTTTCTTCCAGATACGGCTGTAGCGAGACGGCAATTGCGCTGCCCTCCCCAAAGAATTCTTGGAGCTGATTTAAGTAGTTTGCTTTTTCCTCGGGGGTAAGTTCGGGGTTGGTAAATATTTCGGATAATGCTTTGGAAATTGCCGGATTGTCTTTGACATTGCCGATTGCGTATAAGAAGTTTTTCTGCAGCCATTCACTTACTTCCTCCCAATCGTCCGGATCAAGAGAGTCAGGCAATAGTTCCAGCCAATCTGTTTGCAGGAAGAGGGCTTTTGCGGCATTCTGCAATTGGGGAGCCATTTTCGTAAAGGAATAATCCTGCGACATCCAAAGATTAAAATAGCTTGCCATTTCCGAATTTGCGGAATCCAGCTGGCTTTTAACAAGCAGGATGCTATTCTCGTACTCTGCCAGCAGTTCGGCTAATTTCATCCGCAATAGTTCAAACTGCTCATCTGACAGGGAAGAAAAGTCCCATGTAATTCTCTGGGTATCTATTCCGTCTATGTCCGGATTATAGGTACTGCTGGTCAGGCGGAAAGTTTTCAGCCAATCATTTCCTGCATTACCGATATTGGTTTCTTCAAGAGCTTTGTGGATTATGGCATTCAAGTTTTCGTTTTCACTTTGGTAGCTGCCGTTGGCGGTTATATCATAAGATAATGTTTTGCTGCTGTCAACTTGCGAGATAGCATTTACAGCGCTGTTTGCTTTATCTTCCACATCGGATAAAGCTTCTTTATATTCTTCTGCACTTACCCTGTATCCGGCCCATATATCCGGCATTTTATCAAGGATCTGTTGGTTTGCAATTTTCTGCTGAACATCAACCATATCGTTCAGTGAACCGACGATGGTGTTTACTTTTCCGGATAAGTTGAGGATGGCATTGCCGTTGTTGTCATAACCCATCGTTAACTGTGGAAATAATTTAGCCAATTGGTTGCTTAAATCGAGGAATTCATTGTAGTCTTCCATGCTAAGGGTTCCGCGGGACTGGTTTACCGTGCCTAAATTCTCGACCTCCTGTGCAAGTTCGGCGTACTTCCTTTTCACTTGGTCAGTATTGGAGGCCAGAGAGTCGAAATCAGACCGGATGCTTTCCACAGAAGACTTTGCTTCTTTGGCGGTTTCTTTTATTTGCTGTTTGGCTTTTTCAAGGTTTTCATTGTGCTTATTTATAGCGAATATTGTAGCCGCAATAGCGCTTCCCAGTACAACTATCCAACCGACGGGGGTTGTAAAAAGGAATTTTGCCAGAGATACAATTTTGAGTCCTAACCCCTTGAAGGCATCGCCTAAACCGATAGTGGTGACGGTAGCTCTGGCTTGTTCTTCTGCAACGGCGTGTGTGCTTGCGGCATTTGCTAATTCTGCGGCAGTGGTATCCAGCATAGAGCCTTGTAAGCCGTTTCCTGATAAAATTGTTTTAATTTGTGCTTCGTTAAGAGTGGACTGGGCTAGGGCGGCTTTTAGGGTTGCGGTGGTATAAGACCTACCAATTTCTTGTAAATCGTTAACATTAATGCCTATATTTCTTAAATTCGCTACATCAGTTAAAACGGACTGAATCTGGGCGAGAGATTTGAGTTGCTTTATCTGGAAAAATGTAGTACAATTATACAAAATATTGGCGGAGGAAGAATATGACGGCATATGAAATTTATCAAACAATTAATGGTTTGAGCCAACCGGAATTTTATGATATTGCAATACAATTGAATGAGCCAGAGATTGCATCCCAATTAATACAGAATTATTTTAATTGCACTAATGAAACGGCATATGAAGTAATTAATATATTTAATAAAACGTTAGAAGAAAATATGAGACGCAAAGGTAAAAAACCATTAACCCGTGAACAAATGGCCGCCAATAATGCGGCAGCAGCAAGAGCATTACAGAACGTCCCAACCTGTCCCATCTGCCAGTCAACAAACTTGAAGAAAATAAGCGGGTTATCAAAAGTAGGCTCCATAGCATTGTGGGGAGTATTTGCCGCGGGCCGGACATCAAAAACATGGCATTGTAATCATTGTGGGTCGGAATGGTAATCACTTCGGCTGCAGCAATATCTTCCTGAAAATGTGTTGATTTTTTATCGTTAGCCGAAACACTGCGGCCAAACGTATTACTGAAAATCATAAAATCGCAATACGCACTATGCATTATTAGTAAGCCGCATTATGGCTGCAGCCTGCTAAGAGGATGGGTATGTCTGTGGGGATTGCTCTCTTTTGTGGGAAAGAGTGCCGTCCTGCTCGTTATCCATTGTCAACGGTACTTAGGAACCTATCGGCTCTCGCCGGTATTGCCATATACCAACAGAATCAATTTTTTCTACTTTCGTGACCTGACCCCAAAAGGGATTTTGGTTTGATCTGTATTAGCCGGATATCCGGTCTTACCTGAATGTAAGAGATTTTCAAGCATTTACTCCTCCATGTGTAGTTTATACTCCGCTGAAAGTGTTTGCAGAGTCTGATTAAAAACCCCATGTATCCATAGACTTGTAGACAACGCCATTCTGTTGTTTCCTTATCTATGATTGCCCAACTAAAATCTCTCGCCAAAGGTATTTTAGTCGTTGTCATCCTGTGTTGCCACAGGGTCAAGCAAAGTTTTTAACGAATGCGGTTATGCCGATGCCTAAGCCGCTTAATCCAATAGTTCCAAAGGAACCGAGGTTCTCCGTAACGTTATTTATCACTGTAAGCAGGCTGTTTAAATTATTTACCGCTGAAACGATTGCATCGGAATTTGCAAAATTTCCAACGGTGGAAGTCCATGTATTGGACAGCCGGTTCAGGGAGCCTTCCCAGGAATCTACCGTCAGCTCCGCCTCCGCCGCCATAGATCCGGTTCCGTCCGCGTATTGCCGTACCATGGTCTCGTAGGTATCCCATTGGCTGAGCAGTGCGTCCAGCTGTTCCCCGGAGGAAGAACTGCCGACGGCGCTGATTAAGCCGCTTCTTCGGGGATCCGATTCGTTCAGGCTGTTGTATGCGGCGGCCAAGTCTTTCAGTACATCCATAGGGTCGCGGAGGGAAAGGACTCCGTATTTTGTCTCTTTTAATTTCACATTCAGAGCACTGCAGGCGGCTTCGTATCTTGCGATGCCCTTTGCACTGATGCCCTCCTCTCCGTCGGCAACCTGCCGGATATTCAGCAGGATTTCTTTGAGTGCGTTGGCGGCTTCGGAGCCGCTTTGGCGTGTAACGGCAATCATGGTTCCCAATGCGGCCGCCGCCTCGTCGGCGCCAACGCCGAGAGAAGCGGCGGTGGAGCCAAGGGCTGCCATCCCTTTCGCCAGTTCAGCCATACTTAAGGTATTTTGGCCGGAAATGTAATTCATTCCGTCCAGAACTTTTGCCAGCTCCGAGACAGAGCCGTTTAAGCGATAGGCTTGGTTTGCAGCAGACAGGATTTGATTCGCCAGTTCGGCGGTTATATTGCCTGCATTCTGGGCAGCCATGGACAATTCGGCGATTCCTTCGACATTTTTAAAACCGGCAAGAGATGCTTCCTGAATACCGGATAAATAGTCGGCGGCGCTTCCTCCGTATTGGCCTGCCGCGCGGAAGGCATTATTGGCGATGCTTTCCAAGGCTGATTTAGACAGTTTGTTATTGGTCTTGCTGATTTCCGTCAGCAGGGTGTCAACTTCTTTTAATTCCGAGACGACATCCTTCCAGCTTGGAACATCTTGTATGGTTTCTATTAAGTCTTTTAGATTTTTCATGTAAAATATCCTCCTGATATTTTTTCAAAAATTATTCATTGATTACAAGCTGCATGGCTATGGCTGAGTTACCGGCAGCCAGCTTAGACAAGATTTATCCTTAAGCTTGGACATATCAATAGTACCGGCGTATACACCGATCATTGCGTTATCGTAGTTGATACTGGTTTTTATCTGCTCGAAGCTTTGGCTGAATTGATAAATGGTCATCTGCTCGGTCTGCTCGTAATTGTATTTGAATTCCGGCCTGTTGACCAGCGCCACTACCAATTTCTCTAAATAGGGCTCATATGGTTTGCGTGCGTTTCTCATCAGCTTTTTCCGTTCCAGATTGATGCGGAATTTTTTGGCCTCCTCATTACCGGGCTTCCGGGTTTCCTTTTGCAGGCTGTTTACCTTGCGGATATAAGCTGCCAAGCGGTGATAGGCAGCTTCGTCGATACTTAAATGATTCGCATTGCTTTGCAGGATGGGTGCGCCGGTCAGGGGATGGTTCTTTTTCCTTATGTCCGACAGATCCACATCACCGAAAAGGATACCGGTGTCTTCACAGGCAATTGCCGGAAACAGCATCGTAAACAGCTGAAAGTCGTTAATCTGTGTGAAATCAATGCCAAAGTCATCCAACTGTACCATGTACTGATAGGGTGTGGCGGTTATGGCGGATATGAGGTGGTAATAATGCTGTTCGTCCTCTAAGATTTCGCCAACCGTGGGTATTCTAACCGACAGACCGGGAAGAATATCCACGGAGGAGCATTTTAAAAGGCTTTTTCTATTTTCCATTTTTGAATCCGTTACTGAAATCTTTTACCGTAAATTTCAGTAATCTTCCTTTAAATTTATTCTGGGGGCAGTAGGGCTTGTTGGATATCAGAACCGTTTTGCCGATGCCCGGACTGTTTTTTTCACAGAGTATATGATCCAGTTCACATGTGACTTTATCATACCAGAGGAAGGTCTGCCCGTCTTCCTCGTATCTTACGGCTGCTTCGTGGCATGTGATATAGAAATAGATTGTAACGTTCCGAAAAGTATTGTTTGCGGGATCGATGCCTGCCTCGATATCGAAATTGATAAATCGTTCTGTTTCCGTAACTGTGTCGGGCATGTATTCATGTGGAAAAGAACATGTGAAAGGGATTTTAGTTTCAGGGTATTCTTCCCCTTCGTATCCCAGAAGCTTTACCAGCTCCTTTGATTGGCAGATTTCGTTCATGATTATGTTTCTGTATTCTATCATTTCAGAGCTTCTTGTTTTTTTCATAGCAATCACCTCCGTATTGTAAAGTTTTATGCAGATAATATTGATATTGCCGACAGCACAAGTTATGTTGTTTGAAATGCCAGTATGGGGAATCCGCCATTGATGCCATGCGCATCGTCTGTAAATTTATCGCCAAGCTTGTGGGCGTATGTTTTTAAAATGCTTTCGCTGACGCTTTCGCAGTTTGTTTTGGTCACGGCATAGGCATTGCCGCCATGTAGTCTTGAAGTCAAGGCATAACAATTTATCAATTGGCATGAATTCATGGAGTAGCCGATAATGCTGCCATATGCATTACCCGAATCATTGACTTTATAGTTCCCTATGCTGTAACAATTGGAGACATATGCTGTCTGCTGGCAGCCTGTTATTCCTCCGGCGGCATGATATCCCGTAACATTTCCCGTATTATAGCTGTTTTTAACTTCATTTAGGGCGGAGCCAACAATTCCACCCGCATATGAAGCGGAAGATTGGCCGGAGGCGGTGATTTCCCCGTTGTTATAACATTCGTCGATACGTCCGCCGCTGCCTATGATTCCTCCGGCAGATTGTCTGGAGGAGGATATACTGCCCCAATTATGGCATTGGCTGACGTAACTGCCGGATGCAAAGATTCCGCCTGCATACCCCGAATTTGCAATGATGGTTCCGGTATTGGCGCAGCCGGTGGTCCATATCCCCCCTCCGTTGCGGCCGCCGATACCTCCGGCGTCACCAATCAGAGACTGTATCTTTCCGGTATTATGACAATTCATAAAATGTCCGCCGTATCCGCAGATGCCGCCGGAATACCTTTTTCCTTGTATTATTCCGTTATTGGTGCATCCGGTATATTCGGCTGATGGACTATACCCGCAGATTCCGCCTGCATAAAAAGGGGCTGCTATCGAAGCGCTGCTTGGATAAAGAGCGTATACGGAGGTATTATTTATTAAGTTTTCAAATTTAGTGTTTGTGGAATAGGCACAGAATCCCCCCACATACATATTTTTCGAAGTGCTGCCCGATCTGCCGGTGACGGATCCGTTTAAAGTGGCATTTTTAATAGTCGCACCGTTAGTTTTTCCGAATAATCCAACATATGTCTCGTAGTTCTCGGCATAATTCGCACCCGTAACATCCATATACAAGTGGTTTATCGTATGTCTCTGACCGTCAAAAATTCCATGGTACTCGCTGATAATGATCCAATTTCCGGCAGTGGGAGAGCAGACATCTGATAAATCAATATCGTTCATTAATCTTGCGTTTTGGGAAACATCATTCATTGCCGAATGATTTACAATCGTCCTTAGCGTAACCAGATCATTGGAGTCATATATTTCATAGCTGTTTTTTGAAATATCAGGCGCAACGATAATATTTACGGTATAGGACACCGAATCACTGCTGACTCTGACAGGTATCACAGAACCAACGGCAGCATTTTGAGATACCGTGACCATATTTCCGCTCAGCGAAATATGGTCGTTTGCCGTAGCGGTGCAGGATATTTCTTCTTTGTCCGGTATGGTTAATTTAAAAGATTTTCCTCTGCTTTTGGCTATGTAACTGTTTGCGGTAACCGGAATCATATAAGTATGATCCGGACCGAACACTTTTGCAGGCACGCCGTCTCTGTTTACCCATGCGGATACTATTTTTTTCTTTTGCCCGTTCACGTTAACGAGCATATTTGTCACTTTTTTTGTATTATTTATGTAGATAGCCATGTTCCGATCCTCACTCATATACCATAACAATTTCGTTCTCTCCAATCACGTCAGGTTCCGCTGCGGAGTAGATTATGGTTTTCATATCACTATGGCGGTGGTTTAATGGCGCTGCGCCGATTGTTTCAGGGGTTATGCTGCTTATATCAGCGTCATGTCCGGGCTCGCCTTTGTCACCTTTTTCACCTTTAACGCCGGCAGAACCGTTTTTCACATGGAATGTCGATTGGATTCCGTCCGATAGAGTCACCGTGACGACGTTTACACCTCCGTCTTCCGTAGATACAATGGTTTGTTCGATAGAAGTAACGGAAATTCCGTCCGGTCCGGCGGCGCCTTTTTCACCTTTGAGGGAATTTAACCATTCATTTTCAGTTCCGGCAAATCCCCTTTCAACAGCTATGGCATAAGCTGATTTTCCGTCCATACCGTCTTGGCCCTTGTCGCCTGTAAGCCCGATTTTTATGCCGTTGAACATCAGGCTTCCTTCTGATTCCCCAAGTTTATCAAGGACGGATTTGTTTATTGGGATTGCAGCATAAATTCTGCTTAATACTTTTTCGTTAAATTCTTTGAATGAAGAGATCAGATATTCTTTGTTGATTACTTTTAACATTTATTGCAATTCCTCCTCTGTAGTATTCTTACATTAATCTTGAACCCTGCCTGCGGAAACCGTGAGGCGTTTCGTGCTTTCTTGCATGAAATCCCGAGAACGCCGTGCGCCAAAATGGGCTGCATTTGCCCATTTTGTGTGCATCTTTATAGGAACGCAGCAGACTTCCGTGTATGGGGATTTCATTTCGGGGTTCCCGGATTGGAACGAAAAAGCGGTTTGAATTCAGATAGAAAATCGATTGGTTCCGATTCCGGCCCAATACTTCTCCGTTCTAAATCTGAAAGCCTGCATTCTATGTCCGTAAACCAATTTCTGTAAGGGGGTTCATACTCCGTAAAATCTAACGTACTTTCGATTTTGATTTCAAACGGCAGGGTCTTTAAGGTATAGTTGTATCCGTTTTCCGCCCCGACAAAAGCAATGGCAGCCGTGACGCTGCCGCTTTTATAGGTGACGGCATCGGACAGGATCCATGAGAACCGCATGAACTCATTGTTGTACTGCATGTTCACTGCGTCCTCCGTAAACATTCCCAATTCATTTTGGATAATGAATTTAATGTTTTTGGTACAGAGATCAACGCCGTCGTAATATCTGTTGATCTCGAAGGACAAAATGTTTGAATTGGTATCACCGCATACAATCTTACCGATATTTTTCAGGATAGGAGTTTTTTCGGTAATTTGAATGATCTGGTGTTCATCCTCCATGGGGGATGTTTTGGCCGTATGGCCGCTTAAGTCTGTAAAATTTGTTTTATCCATCCGTTTTCCCTTTCTGATTTTAATTTGTTATGTGCCATTTCGCGTATTGAGCGGTTTTGGTTGGGGATATTGCACGGACACGCCGGAAAGCCCTTTCGGCGTGTCTGCTGAGAGCTGTTTCTCAGCTGCCGAATAATTTCCGGTTCACCTGTCCGTTATAATATTTTGACAGGGAGGCCTTGATATTTACGTGTTCCGGACAGCTTATGCCTTGGAACATTCCTTTGGAATATTTCTTTTCCTTTATGTATTTTCTTTTGATTTGGATGCCGTTAAATAATTTAATGCTGATTTCTTCCGACGGAGCGGTGGAAGATAAGCAGCCAAAGATGACATCCTCCGTAGACTGAAACAGTTTACGGACTGTTGCCACATTGATATTTTCCCGTTCTGCTATTTGTTTTATTAAAGTATCCTGAGTGATATTGATCAAACCCTATGCCTCCGTTTCTTACATTTGTCCGGTAAGTTTCTGTCGTATCTGCCGGTATCGTATAAAAGATTTGCCGTGATGCCGAAACCATGAAAATGATTTGCGCGCCTTCTTTTTTCCCATATACACACATTCCTTCTTCCGTAATTTACGGATGTATTTTCTTTTTGGTATTTTATTCTTCCGTAAATTACGGCTTAGTGCATCTGGACGGAAAACAGGGACGCAGCTTATTATGTTTTTGGTTGCTTATGCCGATTGCTGTTTTTGCCGCTGTTTCTGTTTCTTCATTTTTTCATATTCTTTGCGGTGAATCTGACGGCAATTATCACATCTGCATGTGCGTCTGTTAGCAACATCAATTTCCAGCCATTCACCGCAATCCACACATCGGATGAATTTTGTTTTCTGCCGGCCGACGTTCTGTTCCAGATGATTCACAATCTGGCGGCCATAGCAGAACCATAATAATTGTTTATACCTTTTTTCGCTGCCATATAAATATTCCACAAGCATATCCGCAATGGTTTCTTCCGAATACCCAAATCTGCCGAACTCCGCCCGGAGTTTGCAGGCGACATAATGAAGGTTGTCTCCGTATTCGTCTTTCATATTTGTCATGTAACGATATTTTCTGTTTAGATTGTCATACAGCTCGGAGACTTCTTTGCTGCAAATCATTTTGTCGTTGGACATCAGTTTACGGTAATCAATGTTGTCTAATTGAACGGCGCGGGTGTTAATGGGCAGGTTCGGTATTCTGTCATAAATTTTATTTACAAAGCTTCCGTTGCGCTGCTTTACCTGTGAGGCTTCCTTGTCCTTGGCATATTCGAAAAAGGCCGGAAGCTTGTCTCTGGTATATTTTGACACAATCGGCCGAAACCATTCCGGACGTTCCGGCATGTAAAGGGTCTTGGCGGCATCTATGCAGAAATTGTTTTCCATGCATAACAGTTTGACGGTATCGGCGGCTTCCTGTTTTTCTCTGTCGGATCCGCTGATAAAGACGTCATGGTTCCATATCTTTGAGATATCGTTGCTGTAGAGACCGATATTTCCGCTGGTAAATGCTTTGTTCAAACCTTCGTAGATGGTTTTGCTGTTCAGTTCGGTGGGTTCCGCCTTGCGCATATTGTAATAGAGAGGGACAATTTCTTTCATATTGCGTTCCGCGATTTTCACGAAATCTCTGTCCGCCACTACAAGGGCTTTGTCGCCGTCCACGTCAAATTGCAGGATTTTACTGATTAAATCATGGGTGCTTGTATATAGGGCGTTGGTAAGGAACCATTCATTCAGCATACGGGCGCGTTCCCCGTAGTTCTCATTGGCAACGTTATGCCGGACGGCGTGCTCCTTATATAAATGAGGGCTTCTCAGACAATCCAGCTTATCGTACCGCCTAAACAGCCGGCAGAACACCTCCTTGTCTTCTAACAGTCCTCTCGGATTTTCGGTCCGGCAGAACCAATATTCGCATGCCGCATAAAAATCCGGAAGCAGGAAGGTATATTTTCCGTTTATTTCCAGCTTTCCGCTGCGATATTTTTTCAACAGACTGTTTTTTACCTCACGGATGACATCCTTGGCATAAGTATCGTTAAGCAGGGCGGGATATAGCTTGACTGCCTCTTGGAAGGGAGTCATGTTTGTGTTATAGGGCGTAATGCCGAGAGTATTCATCATGGCATCCTTGGAAGTACAGATATCGCGGATCCTCTGGGAGGACTTTTGGGTAAGCAGGTCGATTTCTTCGTCCGTAATATCCGTGAGAGTTTGGAGCATTTGATAATTTATCTTGGCATTTTTAACCCGGTCTTCCTCCACATTGCATGTCCCGGCGCTGCAATGATGCTTTTTAAAATACTCTTTATACTGGTTCCATGAGTCGTAATATTTGTACATCTTAAATTGGCTTTTGGTAAAAATAATCTGAATCTCTTCTTTTATAATGTCATGTTCCATGCCGTAAATATCGGTGACGGTTGCAGGGCAGCCCGTAGTTTCCACAAATTTCCTGAAATCAAACACACCTAACAGGCCTTTAATCCATGGAGCGCGGAACATAAAATTTTTAACGGAAAGAGAGGGCAGTATCATGCCCGCTCCGTCCGTGTGGGGAATGGGTACATAATCATTTTTCCTTGTAATGGAATAGTCCTTTTCGTCTACAAAATCGAAGGTGCCGTATACATTTGTCTCAAAATCATCAAGTACAATGGTTCTGTCAATATCGAATTCCGCCCATTCATCCGTGGCGGAATTGGTCAAAGCCATATACGCCAAGTGCTTATTCACATTATTTCCGCCCTTGGAATTGATTTTCTCAATGGTGAGGCCGCACATAACCGTTTTTTCAATACGATCCCATACGGATTCCTTGATAAAGATGGCTTTCTTTGTGCGGATTTGTCCGGCGGAAGAGGTAAAATATTTATACTTTTCACCCTTGTATGTAAAACCGTAGAATGATATGTCCTTGAATACATCGAAGTAATATACTTGAACTACCATCAGAGATTCTGTCAATTCATCTTGGCGGATCCCGATCATCCTGCTCAAGGCGGAATCAAATACGGATATTATATGAGTGTCGTTCAGGCTGTTCTCATCAAGGGTGCGGATATGGTCTTTGCCGCCGGACACTTCATTTTGCGCTGCCTTATTCGAAAAAAGTGTCAGCAGTTTTTCTTTGGCAATGTTTGCTTTTTGTCTTTTGTGTTCCGATAACTTGATTAGGCGTAAGTATTCCGAAACGGTGTGACCGGAACTTTCTGCCGTGTTAAATTTGTCTGTCCGGCCTTTTTTCAGTTGTTTGATATCGTCCGCCGAGTACCCTGACTGTTTTAACAGTTTTTCCGTTTCCGATAGTTTCTGCCGTAGATCACCGCATTCTTTGCGGTATTTGCAGTGCATGTTGTGCAAATATTTTTCGCGGTTACTGTAAAAATGTCCGGTATCAACGGAATACATGTTATATTGTCTGTCAAGCATTTTTGATTCCTCCTGAATTTTTGTTTTATTTTTTACGGGTTTTGTGTGCATTCTCGTAACGGTTCAGTGACCTGTCTGAACGGTTGCGTTAATTGCCCCTACTATGTATTTCTACATTCAGAAATTGCTTTTTCTTAAATTTTGCATAAGCAGCAAATAGTATCACGTTACTGTTTACTTCGTTCACAGTAACAGTATCGCTGTATTTTTCTCCAAAATGAAAAGAGTATATTTCATTTCGAGGAAAAAGGTTATATAATGATATCGGGACTAAAAAGCCCTAAAATCCGATGCAAGCTTGGCTGCAAGAGGATGTGCGAAGCATTGCGGGAGCAACAAAAAAATATATTGAATTTGAACTTTGTATGTTTCTAAAAAGATAACGGAAGAAGGTTGGAAAATCGGATATATGGAAAGAAATGAACCGGTTAATGAATATGACAGCGGCCGGGCTTTCTTCGCAGGAAATGAAAATGATGAATATAATATCTTCGGATACTTTTGAAACAGATAAAAACGATAAGGAAATATATGTGATAAAAAGATAAGGGCGGAAGCCGCCCTATCTCTTTTGGTTGATTGGCTGTATGCCTTCTTTTCTTGAATTGTGTGTCTGGTTCTGGTTTTCGGGAGTAGTCTTTTGGGTTATGCTGTTAAATTTGTTGTGGTTCTGTTGTTCTTGCAGTTTGGATTCCAATTTGTTTTTTCCCATAGGATCACCTCAATAATAGTATGGGCAAAATCCGAAATACTATCCGCAAAGGGCAGAATCAAGGCAAACGGCAGAATCAAGGCAAACGGCCTTATAGGCATCTGCCGGAATTGTTTGCGCAGATGCGGTCTTTGAGGAGCAGAGCGAACCTGAAGACCAGAGCACTAATTCATATAATACTTGACATGAAACCGTTAAACAAATACCGGAAGGGAGATATATATGGAAAAAGCAGATAAATTAAGCAAGTTCATTAGTCTGGTGCTGCGCCACAATCCTGCGGCGGCGCATGTTACTTTGGACGAACATGGCTGGGCCGATGTGGAAGCCTTGCTGGCCGGTATCCGGAGTACCGGCAGGCAGATTGATATGGATACTTTAGAGGAGATTGTGGCGGCCGATAATAAGCAAAGGTACAGTTTTAACCACGATAAAACGCTGATCAGGGCAAATCAGGGGCATAGTGTCGCCGTGGACGTGGAGCTGAAAGAACAGGAGCCGCCTGAATTTTTATATCACGGCACTGCATCCAGATTTCTGGACAGCATAGGGCGCGAAGGGTTAAAGCCTATGAGCAGGCTGTACGTCCATCTGTCAAAGGATACGGAGACTGCCCGAACCGTAGGAAAGCGGCATGGAAGTCCCGTTATTTTAAAGGTTCACAGCCGGGAAATGTACAGGGACGGATGCCGATTCTACTTATCGGAGAACGGAGTATGGCTGACGAAGAAGGTTGAGGTAAAATATTTTGAGCGGATATAAAATCAGCATTGATGATGCAAAGGAAAAAACCGTGGATCTATTTCTGTTTATGGGACAATCCAATATGGCGGGGCGGGGGATCGTGAATAAGGCGCATAACGAGGGCACCCCCGGACTGATTCAGGGTGCGGGATACGAATACCGTGCGGTGTCGTCCCCGGACAGACTATATGAGATATCGGAGCCCTTCGGACGCCGGGAAAACCGGAAAGGGGGAATAGACGACGGAGACATGAAAACGGGATCCATGGTGACGGCCTTCGTCAACGCTTATTATAGGAAGACAGGCATTCCGATTGTGGGGATTTCGGCATCGAAAGGCGGAAGCAGAATTGACATGTGGCAGCCCGGAGGCGGATTCTTGAAGGATACAATTTCCCGGCTGGATGCGGCGGTAGAATTCCTGAATGCAAATCATTATGCTGTCAGACACAAATTTATGCTCTGGTGTCAGGGGGAATCGGACGGCGATATTTCCAAGACGGGTGAGCAGTACCGTAGGGAATTTGAGAAAATGCTGGATGCTATGCTGGCAGCAGGAATCGAAAAATGCTTCCTGATCAGGATAGGGCATTATAACGGTTCCGGCAGACAGGACTACGGCGGTATTATGGCGGTTCAGGAGGAGATTGCGGATACAAATGAAAATGTGGTTATGGTTTCGAAATCTTTTGGGGAAATGAAAGCCCGCGGGCTGATGAAGGATGATTTCCATTATTTTCAGGAAGCTTACAATCTTGTGGGGAAGGAAGCCGGAGAGAATACGGCTGCCTATGTGGAAGCTGCATATAAGCCGCAGTGAGACGGTATAGAGGTGTATTTACGGTGGAATCCAATGCCTTGAACAGTGACGTTACTGTTCACTCGCTGTCGCTGCGAGGTGTTTTCACGCTGTTTCTGCTTGATAAACCCGAGACAGACATGCGCGAATTCGCTGTTTTGCGATTTCTGTGCATAGGCTGCGGTGAACGAAGTGAACAGTAACACAGTGACGGAACGGCGGATGTACTCCTATAGAAATATATTGACACTTTGGTAAGACTGTGGTAGTCTGTAATTGACAGACGACTGCAGTCTTATTAAAATGTTATAGTATGTATAGGGCAGGAGGAGATAATCATGGGAGAAGAGATTATAAAACTGTTTGATTCGGAGCTAAAGGTTATGGACATTCTATGGAAGGAAGGCCCGGTTCCCGCCAGACATGTGGCGGATGTCTTGACGGAGGAGCTGGGCTGGAATAAGAATACTACATATACATTGATCAAACGGTGTATCAATAAGGGAGCCATAGAGCGAAGGGAGCCCAACTTTATGTGCCATGCGCTGATAGCCAAGGAAAAGGTTCAGGAGGCTGAGACAAACGAATTAATTAACAAGATCTTCGACGGAAGCGCAGACAAGCTCTTTGCTTCTCTGCTCAGCAGAAAAAAGCTTTCCGCCGGTGAAATTGAAAAGCTGAAGAAGATTGTAGGAGATTTGGACGGAAGGAGGTGAAGGATATGACTTTACTGCAAATGAGTGCGGCAGGCGGGGCAATGATTCTGGCAATTACGATTCTGCGTATTTTTGCTCTTCATAAATTTCCTAAAAAATATTTCTTACTTTTATGGGAAATCGTTCTTTTTCGTTTAATACTGCCGGTTTCCGTCTCTTCGGGTCTCAGCGTGTATTCCTTTTTCAACGGAGGGGAGACGGTAAGGGGGTATGGTGAAGGCACCCGTCCGGGAGCTGCATTTTTTCAGCCGGTGCCGTCGGCAATATATTTAGGCGGGGGAAATGCAGGCGGTGTTCAAGGAACGCATAATGGTGCACAGGAGATATTTCCTTGGGAGATAGTGTGGCTGACAGGTATGGTTTTATGTGCTGCTTTTTTGTTTGTTTCTTATCTCCACTGGTATCGAAAGTTTCGTACATCCGTACTTGTGAAGAATGAATTTGTATCAAGGTGGCTTGAACAACATAAAATGAAACGTCCCGTCCGCGTCAGGCAGTCGGGAAAAATTGCCGCTCCGTTGACTTACGGTATCTTTCAGCCCGTTATCTTGGTGCCGGAAGCTATGGAATGGGGGAATGAGAAGCAGTCGGAATGTGTGCTGCTGCACGAATATATGCATATCCGCCATTGGGATATGCTCCTTAAGCTGACGGCGGCTCTTGCCCTGTGTATTCATTGGTTTAATCCCATGGTTTGGCTGTGTTATCTTCTGTTCAACCGGGATATTGAGCTTGCCTGTGACGAAGCCGTGGTGGGACAGATGGGGGAAGGGGCCAAGGCCGTGTACGCCATGACATTAATCCGGATGGAAGAGAAGAAGAGCGGTCTTATGCCCGCCTGCAATCATTTCAGTAAAAATGCCACGGAGGAAAGAGTTACGGCCGTTATGAAAGCAAAGAAAGCCACATGGGGAACGTTTGCCGTCGGCGTACTGGCATTAGCCGCCATTGTGGTCTTTCTTGCCACATCACCGGACAGAAAAGAAGGGGGAGACGTTGCTGCGCCAAGTTCTTCCAATGGGGACGGACAGGTCTTTGGCGGAACAGGTTTTTCCGGTGGAGACGTGCCAACCGCCGACACGCCGGATTCTTACGGCGGAGACGGCCGGATGATTTTCTGTATGGGAAAAGTGTATTTGTCCACAGGAGAGGATGTTTCGGAGATGGTTGCCGCAGAGGCGGAAGCTTCGGAATACGATTCTCCGTATATCGGCGAAATAGGCTCCACAGTGGACAAGTCGGATATTCCGGAGAAGGAGCTGCAGTCTAATTTCGGATATGTGGGTTCGGAGGTAATCTTTAACGGCAGCGGCATAGCCGTAAATATGGACGGACAATGGATACAATTTTTCCCTCAGGACGCCGAGGTGTCCGGCTCTGTCGGATTTCAGAATATCATTACCCGTCTCACAGGAAGTATTACTTGTACAAACAGAAGCGTTTCCTTTACCATACCGGAGAGTGGACTGGATTGGAACATTCTGATCAACGGGCGATATGAACGGGAAGATTCCGGAGGGATGGGCACCCATTTCCTCCAAGAGCTGTCGGAAAGCGGCGATTGGAAAAGCGGGGAAACTTATTCCTTTCCCGTTGATGCGGAAGCCGTGGAGGAATTGTTTATGGTGGTAAGTATTGGAGAAGAGTCAGCGGTAATTGATCTAATGGAGTATGTTTCCGAAAGCTTTTTCTACCCCCAAACCGTAGGTTGAGTCCCCGCTCAACCTACGGTTTGTTGCAAATAATCTATAAATGGCGTAGGATAATGGCATCAGGAAAACGCGGATCAGGGGCAGACGGATCGCAGTGTTTAGAAAGGAGTGCCCGTTTTGGCGGGCGTATAAGACAAGGATGAACCAAACAGAGATAGGGCAATTCATCGCACAATGCCGCAGGGAGAAAGAATTGACTCAAACCCAGCTGGCAGAAAAACTGAATATCACGGACAGAGCCATATCCAAATGGGAGAGGGGCAAAAGTATGCCGGATTCATCGATTATGCTGGAGCTTTGCGGCATACTGGGAATTACAGTCAACGAATTATTGAGCGGGGAGAAAGTGAATATGGAAAATGTGGACACATTTCAAAAAAAGGCCGATGAAAATTTAATTGAGTTGAAGAAAAAGGATGAGAATAACCTTACGAAAAACATGGTGGTTTCCATTATTTTTTCAGCCACTCTTTTGATAGGGATTCTGGTATGCGCCATATGTGACATTGCCATATCCGGCACGTTTACATGGTCATTGATTCCCATCAGCTCTATTATCTTCGCATGGGTCATATCCTTTCCCATCACGATTCTGGGGAAGAGGGGAATTATAGGAAGCCTGTTGTCGTTGAGCCTTTTTATCTTTTTATATCTTTATATATTGGGGGAATTGGTAGAGGTCAGGGAGGTCTTTTCCATCGGTTCCGTCATGTCTGCCATTTCCATAATTTACTTATGGATTATCTTTGCGGTATTTTTCCGGCTGCGCACAAGGAAATGGCTGGCTTTGGGAATTACTTTTTTGATAACAATACCGTATACGCTGGTGGTCAATATATCATTGTCGAGACTGATTGGTGAAAAGGTGGTTGACGTATGGGATATTTTGACCATTTTCATTCTGCTGATAGCGGCATTTTCCGTATTTGTCTGTGACTATGCGAAGAGGAAGGGGCTTGTGAAATAAATCGGGATAACCCTGCCGCTCCGAGGCCGTTCCTTTCGCAGAAGCTGCCGATGAAACTGCCGGGTACTATCGGGAAGCCGATTAGCTGCTTTCTTAAAACTTCCGTTTTCTATGTTTGTCAAACCGCCTAAGATATGGTAAAATAAAACGATGTCCGCAATCAATAAGGACAGAAGAGCAATACGGAGTGCTCAAAAACCATATTTTAGGAAATTTTAGTTGAAACAATTACGTTCATATTAACTAAGGAGGTTGTTACATGGCACAGAGAACGGATATCCATAAAGTATTGATTATAGGATCAGGCCCCATCATTATCGGTCAGGCCTGTGAGTTTGATTATTCCGGCACACAGGCATGCAAGGCGCTGAAGAAGCTGGGGTATGAGATTATATTGGTCAATTCCAATCCTGCAACGATTATGACGGATCCTGAGATGGCGGATGTCACATATATTGAACCCTTGAATAAGGAAAGACTGGAGCAGATCATTGCTAAAGAGCGCCCCGATGCGCTGCTGCCGAATCTGGGAGGGCAGTCAGGTCTGAATCTGTGTGCGGAGCTTGCCAATGCGGGTATTTTGGACAAATATAATGTGAAGGTTATCGGTGTGCAGGTGGATGCCATTGAGCGCGGCGAGGATCGAATCGAATTTAAGAAAGCCATGAATGAACTGGGGATTGAGATGGCCCGCAGCGAAGTGGCGTACAGTGTGGAAGAAGCGCTGAAAATTGCGGACGGGCTGGGGTATCCCGTGGTGCTGCGCCCCGCTTATACCATGGGAGGCGCAGGAGGCGGACTGGTATATAATAAGGAAGAATTGAGTACGGTCTGCGCCAGAGGTCTGCAGGCCAGTCTGGTAGGGCAGGTCTTGGTAGAGGAATCCATTCTGGGCTGGGAAGAGCTGGAATTGGAAGTAGTGCGGGATGCGGACGGCAATATGATTACGGTCTGCTTTATCGAGAATATTGATCCATTGGGGGTGCACACGGGTGATTCCTTCTGTGCGGCGCCCATGCTCACGATTTCGGAAGAATTGCAGAAGAGACTTCAGGAACAGGCATACCGTATCGTGGAATCCGTTCAGGTGATCGGCGGCACCAATGTACAGTTTGCCCATGACCCTGTCAGCGACCGGATTATCGTGATAGAGATTAATCCCAGAACCTCCCGTTCCTCCGCTCTTGCGTCCAAAGCGACAGGGTTCCCCATTGCTCTGGTCAGCGCTATGCTGGCAGCAGGATTGACGCTTCATGATATCCCTTGCGGAAAGTATGGTACACTGGACAAGTATGTGCCGGGCGGCGACTATGTGGTTATTAAATTTGCCCGCTGGGCATTTGAAAAGTTTAAGGGCGTGGAAGATAAGCTTGGAACTCAGATGCGGGCTGTGGGCGAGGTAATGAGCATCGGAAAAAATTATAAGGAAGCCTTCCAGAAAGCCATCCGTTCCCTTGAGACGGGGCGTTACGGTCTGGGGCAGATTCCGAAGCTGCAGGAAAAGTCAAAAGAGCAGCTTCTGCAGATGTTGATCACGCCTTCCAGCGAGCGCCATTTTATAATGTATGAGGCTTTGAAAAAGGGTGCTTCAGTGGAGGAAATCCATAAAATTACTTGTGTCAAGACATGGTTTATCGAGCAGATGAAGGAATTGGCGGAGGAAGAGCAGGAACTTCTTACATGCAGGCGGATGCAAAGTCCTGCGGAAGAGTCTGCGGATAAAGGGGACGGCGGAAATGCACTTACGGAGACCGGTCTTACGGATGAACAGCTCATCCGGGCGAAAAAAGACGGATTTTCGGATAAGTATCTGAGTATTTTATTAAATGTGCCCGAGCAGGAGATCCGTGAGCGCCGTATTGCCATTGGTGTGGAGGAGGCATGGGAGGGCGTCCATGTGAGCGGAACTCCCGACAGCGCTTACTTTTATTCCACATACAATGCCGAAGACAAGAATCCTATCCGCACCGACAAGCCTAAGGTGATGATTTTAGGTGGCGGTCCCAACCGTATCGGTCAGGGAATCGAGTTCGACTACTGCTGTGTCCACGCTTCCATGGCATTGAAAAAGCTGGGCTTTGAGACTATTATCGTGAACTGTAATCCGGAGACCGTTTCCACCGATTACGATACTTCGGATAAGCTTTATTTTGAGCCTCTTACATTGGAGGATGTACTGAGCATATATAAAAAGGAACAGCCGGTGGGCGTCATTGCACAGTTTGGCGGCCAGACTCCCCTAAATCTCGCGGCGGATCTGGAGAAGAACGGTGTGCGCATCTTAGGCACGTCCCCTTCCGTGATTGATCTGGCGGAGGATAGGGATCAGTTCCGCGCCATGATGGATAAGCTGGAGATTCCCATGCCGGAATCGGGGATGGCGACCACGGTGGAAGAGGCGCTGGAAATCGCCCAAAAGATCGGTTACCCCGTGATGGTGCGTCCCTCCTATGTTCTGGGAGGCCGGGGCATGGAGGTAGTATATAATGATGAAAGCCTCACCGATTATATGAAAGCTGCCGTAGGCGTGACTCCCGACAGGCCGATTCTGATTGACCGCTTCCTGAATCATGCCATGGAGTGTGAGGCCGATGCCATCAGTGACGGCACCCATGCTTTCGTACCTGCGGTGATGGAGCATGTGGAGCTTGCGGGAGTCCATTCGGGGGACTCTGCCTGCATCATTCCTTCCAGACATATTTCGGAGGAAAATGTGGCTACTATCAAAGAATACACCCGGAAAATTGCGGAAGAGATGCATGTACAGGGCTTGATGAATATGCAGTATGCCATTGAGAACGGCAGGGTGTATGTGCTGGAGGCAAACCCCAGAGCGTCCCGTACCGTGCCGCTGGTATCCAAGGTCTGCAATATCCGTATGGTGCCGCTGGCAACGGAGATTATCACGGCGGATATTACGGGGAGGCCTTCTCCCGTACCTGAACTGAAGGAACAGGAGATCCCTTATTATGGGGTGAAAGAGGCGGTGTTCCCTTTCAATATGTTCCAAGAGGTGGATCCTGTCTTGGGGCCTGAGATGCGTTCTACCGGAGAAGTGCTGGGACTTTCCGCCTCTGTGGGCGAAGCTTTCTTCAAGGCTCAGGAGGCCACCCAGACAAGGCTTCCTTTAGGCGGGACAGTGCTGATCAGCGTAAACCGCAAGGATAAAGCCGAGGTAGTGGAAGTGGGCAGAGCCTTTAAAGAGGCCGGATTTAAGATTGTTGCTACAGGAAATACCTGTGCATTGCTGCAGGAGGCCGGAATAGAGGCAGAGCTTGTGAAGAAGCTGTATGAGGGCAGGCCCAATGTATTGGACTTAATTACCAACGGAAATATTGATTTGGTCATTAATTCGCCCATAGGCAATGACAGTGTGCATGATGACAGCTATTTGAGAAAGGCTGCCATCAAGGCGAAGGTTCCCTATATGACTACCATTGCCGCAGCAAGAGCCACGGCAGAAGGTATTCTCTATGTACAGAAGGCCGGAAACGGGGAAGTGCATTCATTGCAGACGCTCCATGGGCAGATTAAAGAGAAAGTGTAAAAGAAGGAAGGTTCTTTAAAAGTGCCGGTTAAGGAGGACGCGGATGGTATTATTGGTGGTAGACACTCAAAAAGGAATTACGGACGACAGGCTGTACAATTTTGAAAGTCTGAGGACAAATATTAAAAGGCTGATTTACGAGGCACGGAACCATCATGTGGAGATTATATATGTAAGGCATGATGACGGCCCCGGGACAGGCTTTTCACTGGGGGATGACGAATTCGAGATCTTTGAGGAATTTGCGCCAAAAGGGCAGGAGCGTATCTTCGATAAGACGGTGAACAGTGCCTTTGATGATTCTACGGGATTGGTGAAATATCTGGCTGAAAAGAAAGAAAAGAAGATCATGGTGGTGGGTCTGCAGACAAATTTCTGCATAGATGCCACAATAAAAAGCGGTTTTGAGCACGGATATGAAATGATAGTGCCTGAGAATGCCAATTCTACATTTGATAATGAATACATGCGGAAGGATATCTGCTATCATTATTATAACGATTACATTTGGCCTAAGAGATATGCCGAGTGTATTTCCATGGAATCGGCAATTGGAATGCTCAGGCAGGCATGATGTCTCGTCGTATGAGGAAATAAAGCAGTTGGTTTCGATTTCATGCAAAATAGGGAGAGGTGTGGATCCTGCTGAACGAATGTGGGTCTGCACTTTTTCCGTTTTCGGATGATTTCAGCAGATCCATTGAAAGGGAGCAATATGTATAAAATATTAATGATTGAAGACGACTTTTCTCTGGCAAATGTCATGAAGAAACAGATTGAATTATGGGGAAATGAAGTGATGTGTATCACTGATTTCCGAAATGTAGTTCCAGCTTTTATAGAATACGATCCCCACCTTGTGTTATTGGATATCATGCTGCCATTTTTCAACGGATATCACTGGTGTACGGAAATACGAAAAATATCTAATGTGCCAATCATGTTCCTGTCGTCAGCTTCCGATAATATGAACATTATTATGGCAATGAACATGGGAGGGGATGATTTTATCTCTAAGCCTGTTGATTTAGGAGTTATGATATCGAAAATTCAAGCGGTTCTGCGCCGGACTTATGATATGGGGGATAAAATTTCTGTTTTGGAGCATAAGGGTGCTGTTTTGAATTTAAATGACACCTCTCTCACCTTTCAAGGAGAACGGATTGAGCTTACAAAAAATGATTTTCGTATTTTACAGACCCTTCTTGAAAATAAGGGAAAAGTAGTCAGCCGCGACACTCTCATGACAAAACTATGGCAGATAGACGCTTATGTGGAAGAGAATACGCTGACTGTGAATGTCAATCGTCTCAGGAAAAAGCTGGAGAATGTCGGGCTTCATGATTTTATTACAACGAAAATCGGCTGCGGCTATATCATTGAGTGAAAGAGGATATCACATGGAAAAAGAAAATCGGTGTCGGATATTTATTTCCTATTTAAAACAGCGCCGCATGGTAATGCTGATGTTTCTGTGTTTCAGCGGTATTTTTGCTTTTATATTTTCTTTATACGAACTCCAAACGGAGGCTGTCCTATATGCGGCAGGGCTTTGCATTCTGCTGAGTGCGGTGGTGCTGCCCATACATTTCTTTTTTTATCAAAAAAGGCATAGGGACTGTGAAAGGATTCTTCCGAATATTCTATTATTGATTGATGAGCTTCCTGCTCCAAAGACATTAATGGAGTCTGATTTACAAAAAATGCTCTATGAAATGAAGCGCATATCGGAAACAAATTTAACAAATTGGCAGGCAGAGCGGAGTGAAAGCATGGACTATTACACAACTTGGGTACATCAAATCAAGACTCCCATTTCTGTTATGAGAATGGCATTGCAAGGAGAAGATACAGATGAACACAGAGAACTTTTGACAGAGCTTTTTCGCATCGAGCAGTATGTGGAGATGGTTTTAAGCTACCTGCGGCTTGGCAGCGAATCATCGGATTATGTTATCAAAGAATATGAACTTGATTCTATTATTAAACAAGCAATTCATAAATATGCCCCCCAATTTATAGCCCGGAAACTCAGATTACATTATACTTCTTCGCCCGTCATGGTATTGACGGATGAAAAATGGCTCTTGTTTATCATTGAGCAGATTCTTTCCAACAGCGTCAAATATACACAAAAAGGTTCCGTAACCATTACCGTAACGGAAGAAAAGATCCTAAAAATTTCAGATACGGGAATCGGCATTGCGGCAGAGGACTTACCGAGAATTTTTGAAAAAGGGTTCACTGGTTATAATGGGCGTTCCGATAAAAAATCTACGGGATTGGGATTGTATCTATGTAAAATGGCAGCGGAACGTCTTTCGCATAAAATCAGCGCGGAATCCATACCGGATACGGGCACGGTCATATCCATTGACCTGCAGACAGTACATTAGTGTACTGTATCATTCACATTTCGCCAAATGACCTGCCTAAATTTCCATCTGCCGCGTTGTCGTAGGTCAACGATGCCGCCACATCGCTTCCCTCCTCCGCCCTGCAGGCTGAAAATTCATTCCCGCCATCTTACAAAATTGTCACACGAAGCGGCCGAAATGTCACTCGATTCGATGTCGGGTGCTTTGGCCGTTTTGTTATAATGAGTCCACATAAAACAAGAGGAAAGGCACCGATTCATTGATTGTTTGTGCCGACTGTGGCGGCATGACCGGAGGAGTGAAGGAAAAATATTGCTTGGTATGTGTTAAAGAATGAAAGGGGGTATCATTGTGGCAATATTAGAAGCAAAAAATATTCAAAAAATTTACACGACAAGATTTGGAGGAAATCGGGTACGAGCCTTGTCAAATGTATCTTTTTCCGTCGAACAGGGGGAGTATGTAGCAATTATGGGTGAATCCGGTTCAGGCAAGACTACTCTTTTGAACCTTCTTGCCGCTCTTGACAGACCTACCAATGGAGAGGTTTTGCTGGACGGCAAAAATGTTTCATCAATAAAAGAAAGTGAAATTTCGTTGTTTCGCAGAAATAATCTTGGATTTGTATTTCAGGAATTTAATTTGCTGGATACTTTTTCCTTACAGGACAATATTTTTCTGCCGCTGGTTTTAGCGGGTAAAAAGTATAAAGAAATGAATCGAAATCTGCAGCCTATAGCAAGGAAATTAGGAATTACGGAATTATTGACCAAATATCCGTATGAGGTTTCGGGCGGGCAAAAGCAGCGGGCAGCCGTTGCCCGTGCCCTTATCACAAAACCGAAACTGATTCTTGCCGATGAGCCCACCGGCGCGCTTGATTCCCGTTCTACAGAAAGCTTGTTAAAAGTATTCGGCGACATCAATCGGGAAGGGCAGACAATTTTGATGGTAACGCATTCCATAAAAGCAGCAAGCCATGCGGGCCGTGTGCTTTTTATAAAAGACGGGATGATATTTCACCAGATTTATCGAGGGGGAAACTCATATGAGCAGATGTATCAGAAAATTTCGGATACCTTGACTCTGCTGGCGACGGGCGGTGATTATAATGAATAACAATATTTTCAAAAAGCTTGCTGCAGATAATATAAAACGGAACAATAAGTCCTACATTCCTTATATATTATCTTGCATTGTAACGGTTGCCGTTTTTTATATTATGAAATCACTTTCCTTGAATCCCGGATTGAAAACTATGATTGGCGCCGATACGATAAGCGCTCTCATGTATCTTGGAAGCATAGTCGCAGCTTTATTTGCTCTCGTTTTCCTGCTCTATGCCAACAGCTTTCCGGTAAAACGCAGGAAAAAGGAATGGGGTGTATTCAATATACTTGGCATGGAAAGAAGACATATAGCAAAAACTCTTGCATGGGAAATGTTTTATGTCTATATCATAAGCCTTTCGGCCGGATTGATTTTGGGGATAGCGTTAGATAAAGTTATGTTCTTATTGATAATAAAAGTGATTGGCGGAACGATTACGCTGGGTTTTTTTGTGTCAGTCCAAACAATCCTTGTCACTGTCGTTCTCTTTGCCGTTATTTTTATGGTAATATACATCCATTCCCTATGCAGGATACACATTGCAAATCCAATAGACTTGCTGCGGGGCGGCGCCGTAGGGGAAAAGGAGCCAAAGGCAAAAGTGGCGCTTGCGGTTTTGGGTATCTTATTAATCGGAAGCGGATACGGAATTTCCATAATTATGGATAAACCGATATCGAGAGCCGTGCCTTATTTGTTTTGTGCCGTTCTGGCGGTTATTGTCGGAACATATCTGTTTTTTGCTGCCGGTACCATCGTCTTTTTGAAGATGCTGCGTAAAAGAAAAAATTACTATTACAAATTAAAGCATTTTATAAGCGTTTCAAACCTTATTTACCGTATGAAGCAAAATGCCGTGGGACTTGCGAATATCTGTATATTGTCAACTATGTCGCTTGTCATGGTGTCTTCAACCGGTGCACTAATATTTGGTCTGGATGATATCATATTGACACAATATCCGAATGATTTTGATGTCTACTTGGACGAAACGGATTGGGCGCGGCGTGAAGAATCCATAGGCTGTATCCGCCGGCTGCAGAATGACCGAAATCTGAATGTGACTGCGGAAGTTTATTATGATTATATTATCATTCCCGCTGCGGATCATGGGGAATCCTTCGTTCCCGCTCCGGCAGATGCAATATCGGAAAAAGAGGGTGGGGGAAATTTTATTTTTGTAACTTTGGCCGATTACAATACGGTCATGGGTACAAATAAAACTTTGGGTACAAATGAAGTACTGGTTTATTCCAACCGGAAAGCTTTTGGCAATGACACTCTCAAAATATTTGACAGGGAATACTATGTGAAAGAAGATTCCGGAAAGCCGATGGGAAACGGAGTCATTGCATCGGACGAATTAGACAGTTATATGGTGGTGGTTCCGAATATGGAGGAAATGAATCAATTGTATGAGCTGCAGAAAAAGAAACTTGGCGATTTGGCTGTTAACATCTGCTGTTTTTATGGATTTGATACGGATGCCGATGAAACGGTTCAGGAAGAATTTTACGGCGCATTGACTGATACATTTACGGATTATGAATATCAGGGCACGGTAGAATCCAAAGCGGATGCAAAATCGGAACAAGTGGGAATGTATGGAGGATTCTTTTTTATAGGGGCTTTTCTGGGAACCTTATTTCTGGCGGCTATGGTTCTGATTATTTACTATAAGCAAATTTCGGAGGGGAATGATGACAGGGAACGTTTTGCCATTATGCAGAAGGTGGGTATGAGCAAGCAAGAAGTGAGAGCTTCGATCCGTTCACAGGTACAGGCGGTGTTTTTCCTGCCTTTGGTTATTGCAGGAGTACATGTTAGTGCGGCATTTCCTATGATTTCCAAGCTGCTTCTGAAACTGAACCTGAGGAATACCGGATTATACATCGGCTGCACCACCGTTTCATTTCTGATATTTGCAACAATATATACGATTATCTATCATTTAACGGCAAGAATTTATTATGGTATCGTCAACAGATAAGGAGAAAAGTGTGAACGGAATGAAGATTTTCTAAGGTTGGAAAGAGGGTGTGTAAACCCCCCCTCTTTGTACCCAACCTAAGAAAATCTAAGTCATTCCCAAGGAATGGCTTTGCCATTCCTTTAAGAACGCAAGAGCAGCGTTCTTCCGGCCTTGCACCAATTCATAAATTGTTTGTGCCGGCTGTGTCGGCATGTTTGGAAGTGTGAACGGAATGAAGATTTTCTGAGGTTGGAAAGAGGGTGTGTAACCCCCCTCTTTGTACCCAGCCTAAGAAAATCTAAGTCATTCCCAAGGAATGGCTTTGCCATTCCTTTAAGAACGCAAGAGCAGCGTTCTTCCGGCCTTGCACCAGTTCATAAATTGTTTGTGCCGAAGCGTCACTAATTCCATGATGGCGGAGTGAAATCTGATATTTCGCTCGCTTTCTCAGCGTAAAACGCTTCGGAATGGAGGAAAAAATGCAGATACTAAATAATCTAGGGAACATGATTTATGATTTACGGTTTGTTATTGCGTATGGGTCTGTCATTATTGTTACAGTCATTCTGTTTACAGGGTGCTTATTGAAAAAGAAAATAGCAGGAAGTATTGCGGCGGCAGCCGTATTATCGCTGACGGCAGCGGGGGGGATTTTATATTGCATTCCTCATACTGTCATTGATGCCGACATAGAGGATGTATACAGAATCGAGGTTTCGGATGTAACGGTTACGGACAGAAAAGCGATAGAAGAAATTTTAAATGATTTGAATGGATCTCTGTATAAAAGAATGCTGCCGTCCGGAATCGGCGGGTATGAAGAATACTCTGTCAGAGGTTTTGACAGAGACGGAAATTTGCTATTTTGTTTAGGAATTTCGGATGGACAAACAGTGGATACCGGATTATTCTGGGAAAAACGTGTAAATGGCGAATTTCATTTTTTGGCCGAATACACTTATCATGATGTGCAAAAGTGAGATTTGCATCCCGCAAATTGTGGCGTACACCCCGTGAAAAGTATTTTCCGGACACGCTTCAGAGTTTTGTTGATAGAACGGCCGGATTTATGATACAATATGATGGAACGATTAAATCAGGGCGGTGCTATCTTATGAATATTCAGACCCAATGCTGTGGGATTATTGTACTGTTTGTATTGTATTTATTTTACAGACGGCAGGAAAAAGTAAAATTGAATACGGAAAAAGCGTATTGGAGGGCATTTTGTATTACTGTGTTATCCATATGTATGGATATTCTTTCCATTGTCGCCATTGTCAATATGGACAGACTGCCCATTCATTTAGTAAATTGGGTCTGTAAAACATATTTGGTATCTATGATCGGCGTTGCACTGAGCAGTCTGCTCTATATCTATGCGGATTTGTATTCCAAAAACGGACAATACCAGAGATTTATTAAAAAATATATTGTACTTGCGGTATGCGGAGCGGTTTTTATCTATATTCTTCCCATAAGCATTTATCGTGATATAGGGAAAACCGCTGTTTATACATATGGCCCCAGCGCGTTGGCCACCTATCTGTTCGCATTGAGTTTCGTGGCGATGAACACCTATTCCATGATAAAACACAGGGCAATGATTAATTCCAGAAGACGTGAAGCGGTGTTTGTCTGGATGTCGGTTTGGATTTCGGCGGCTATTGTGCAGTTTTTTAATAAGGACATTTTGATTATCGGTTATGCGTTTGCCATAGGTATTATGATTTTATATCTAAAGCTTGAGAATCCGGAACAAAATCTGGATAGAAGAACGGGAATGTTTAACCAGAATGCTTTTTCCGAATATACACAGCAGCTTTTTGTGGAGGGAAAGGACTTTTCCGTTTTATGTCTATATTTCGAAGGGCTTTTTCATCAGAGCGCGAAGGACGATATTAATGAAGATGTAAGAATCCAAATAAGCCGTTATCTGTTGAATATTCCCGGCGCCCGTGTTTTTAAAAATGCAGAGGATGAAGCGGTGCTGCTATTTGAAAATTCGGAAGATGCCGGGGAAGTGGTAGAGCGGATAAAGATCAGATTTAACGACAAATGGGGCAGGGACGGTTCGGTGGTTCTGCGTCTTCAGGGAATTTATGTTCCACGGCTGAGTATAATTTCAGATTCCTTGGATCTTCCTTATTTACTGCGCTATGTCAGAGAAAACAGAAGAAAGTACACAGAGAATGATTTCGTGACCGTGGAAGAGGCGATGGTTTCCGATATGTATCAGGAGCAGGTAACGGAACGGCTGATATTAAGCGCTATTGAAAACGGCCGTATTGAAGTATTTTATCAGCCGATTTATTCTGTGAAGGAGCAGCGCTTCACCTGTGCGGAAGCGTTGGTGCGTATGAGAGACGAGGAGGGAAATTTGATTCCTCCCATACAGTTTATAGAAGTGGCGGAGAAAAACGGTCTGATTATCAAGGTGGGGGAAATCGTATTCGAAAAGGTATGCAGACTTATAAAGGAACAGGATATTTGCCGGTATGGGATGAAATACATTGAAATTAATTTATCCGTTATACAGTGTGCTTATTCTAAGCTGGCGGAAAATTTTATACGGATTATGCAGGATTACGGGGTTGAGCCTGACTGTATCAATTTGGAGATCACGGAATCGGCATCTTTGTCTGCAAAAAATATTTTGCTGGAAAATATGCGAAGCCTTATGGATTACGGCGTGAAGTTTTCGCTGGATGATTTCGGCACGGGCCAGTCGAATCTGAATTACATCGTGGATATGCCGGTGAGCATTGTCAAGTTTGACAGGGATATGTCATCCGCGTATTTTGAAAACGGAAAAGCAAAATATGTGATGGATGCCGCCATGCATATGATTCAGGGAATGAATCTGGATATCGTTTCGGAAGGAATCGAAACAAAGGAGCAGTTTGAGATCATGCGGAAGTTAGGAATTTCTTACATACAAGGGTACTATTTTTCGAAACCGCTGCCCGAAGAGGAATTTCTGCGTTTTGTGGAAAGAGAAAACCGCTGATTGGGGCGCACATCTGTCAGAAAGCAATGCGGCGGCAGTGTTACTGTTCACTCGCTGTCGCGGCGAGGGTTTTCACGCTGTTTCTGCGTGATAAACCCGAGACAGACATGCGCGAAATCGCTGTTTTGCGATTTCTGTGCATAGGCTGCTGTGAACGGAGTGAACAGTAACGCGGCAGCGAGTGGACAGGAATAAGGGAATTTCTAAATCTTGTCAAAAGGACGGAAACATGTTACACTAATAACGTATTCTTATGTATGGGGTTCATAAGTGACGGGGAGGCATGATATAGTATGCAGTTTATTGAGATGCCGGATTTAAAAGCAGGGATGAGGCTTGCAAGACCGATCTATAATAAAAGGGGAGTTCTTCTCTACGAGAGAGATTCTAAATTAAGTGCGCAGACGATTGAGAGTGTAAAGGGGTTTGGGCTTTTAGGGATGTATATTCTGGATCCGTCGGAGCCGCTTCCTCCCATGTCGGAGGAGGATGAAGAATTTGAACGTTTTCAGACAATGACAGTGTGTACTCTTCAGGAAGAGCTGGATAATATTTTAAAGAGTAAAAAGCAGAGTAAATTGCAGACCATTGTCAGTACGGTTGTCAAAAAGTATGGCCACTTGAATATAAAAGTGAACTTTAATCAGAATCTGCGGAGCAAGGATGATTATGTATGCAGCCATTCGTTGAATACTGCAATCCTTTGCGCAATGATTACTCATGTGATGAATATCCGTGTAGACGAGCAGTTCCAGACGGTGGAGGCCGCCGTATTACATGATCTGGGGAAGGAGCAGCTTCCCAAGGAAGTGCTGTTTAAACAGGATGTCACCGAGGAAGATAATGAGAGAATCTACAGGGGGCAGCTGGAGGCGCTGGATATTTTGGATAACTTTTCGGAGGGACCGGGAGTAAAGCGTATCTGTATGCAGGCGCTCCGCGCGCAGTATGAATTTACTGTCAATGGTAAGGTCAGCTCAAATGATAAGATGACCTTGGGAGCTAAGATTTTAATCGTTGCAAACCGCTACGACGAGCTCACCGCTATGGATCTTAAGGGAAAAGCGGAGTCGGAAGTTAAGGCGCTTCAAGAGTTTTATGATCATCCGGGATTGTATGATCCCAAAGTGGTCAATGCATTGATCCAATCCATACATATTCTTTTTGCGGGTGTGGGGGTTGAACTTAACACCGGTGAAAAAGCATTGGTGCTTACGGAAAATCAACAGGACATTTTACGGCCTGCGGTTCTCTGCTTTAAAGATAATGTGATTATCGACCTGTCTTTGCGCGGAAATGCGGATATTAAGATAGTGGACATTATAAAAACATTGGATAACCGATACGTTATGGACAGTGATTTGCTGGGAATGGTCATGTCCGAACAGAAATAATTTTCAACCAGAATCAATAATTCTTACATTCGCCGAAGTCGGCAGCTATTGCTGCCGCTTCAGGCGGGTATCCGGAAGAAATCCTATTTTTCCAACTAACTGTTATTTTAAATATCGAACCGAAAGAGCGAAGTTTTATTACGTCACTGTATTTGAGTGCGCAAAAATCATTTCCCGGTGCTTGCGTCCCTAATCAAGGTCTGTTGCGCCTCGATTAGGGGGGATGTGTCACGGCTTCTAAATTGAGATCTGCGTCCCGCACAGCAGCGATAGGAAGAGAAGTAAGAGAACGGTATTAAAACGGATGATTTGACTGTATGACCAAATATATGACGCGAAAATGCCGTAATACACAACTGTTATGAACACAAACAGAATATTGAAAGGAGGTACATACAAAATGTATAGTACGATTACTACGGGAGCTTTACAAGGAGTTTCGGCGTATCTGGTGTCTGTGGAGACGGATATTTCACCGGGTCTGCCTACGTTGAATCTGGTTGGTTCCTTAAGTCAGGAAGTCAGGGAAGCAAGGGATCGTGTGGGGGTGGCTTTGCGCAATGTCGGTTTGAATCTCCCTCCCAGCCGTATTACGGTTAATTTGGCGCCGGCAAACCGCAGAAAAGACGGTACGGCTTTTGATTTGCCTATTGCGGTGGGACTTCTGGCGGCAATGAATCAAATTTCTCCCAAAAGGATAGAAAACACTCTCTTTTTAGGAGAACTGGGGCTGGACGGGGAGATCAAAGGAGTTCCCGGAGTGCTGCCCATTGTCAGAGAAGCAGCCTGCCGGGGAATGGAAGAATGCATCATACCATCCGTGAATGCTATGGAGGGTGCATTAATACCCAATATTACAGTCAGGGGTGTCTCCAGCCTGCAGGAATTGTTTCCTTTTCTGCAGTCGGAGGGAGATGAAGGAGAAAAACTGGTGCCTGCCGTATTTCTGGATACCATGAAACTTTTTCAGGAAAAAGCGGCGGAGAGGGCGGCGGATTTTTCGGAGGTAAGCGGACAGGAGACGGCAAAGCGAGGGGCGGAGATCGCGGCAGCAGGATTCCATAATTTGCTGATGGTGGGGCCGCCCGGCGCGGGAAAATCCATGATCGCCAAGAGAATTCCCGGAATCCTGCCGCCGCTGACATTGGAAGAGAGTTTGGAAGTTACCTCCATAGCAAGTGTGGCGGGACTGTTGAAAGAAGGGCAGGAGATTGTCACGAAGCGTCCTTTCCAAAATCCGCACCATACGATCACACAGGCGGCATTGGTGGGAGGCAGCATGATTCCCAGACCGGGTATGATTTCGCTGGCTCATCGGGGAGTGCTCTTTCTGGACGAACTGCCGGAATTTCAACGGGCGGCGCTGGACAGTCTGAGACAGCCTTTGGAAGAGCAGGAAGTGCATATTACGAGAGTGAACGGAACGGTCACTTATCCCAGTGATTTTATGCTGGTATGCGCTATGAACCCGTGCCCCTGCGGCTTTTATCCTGACACCGGAAAATGCCGATGTACGGAACCGCTGGTGAGACGTTATATGGGAAAAGTGTCCGGACCGATTTTGGATCGTATTGATTTGTGTGTGGAACTGCAGGCAGTGGATATTGCAAGCTTAAAGGGCGGAAAAAAGGTCGAGAGCAGTGAAATAATCAGAAAACGTGTCATGAAAGCAAGAAAAATACAGGACGAACGTTTTAAGGGTACACCGTATAGGTTTAATGGCGATATTCAGGCGGCAGACATGGAGAGGTATTGTACGTTGGGAAAAGAAGAGCAGCATTATATGGAAAAGCTTTTTCATAACTTAAATCTAAGCGCCAGAGCCTATTACCGTATTTTGAAAGTGGCGAGAACCATAGCGGATTTGGAAGGGGTGCCGGAGATAGGAGAGGCTCATCTTCTGGAAGCATCCTTTTACCGTCCTGCGCAGGAATACTGGAATGCGAAAAACGGATTCATCACATAGATCAGGATACTGCTTTTGTAAGGAATAATGAAGGATAGGACGGAATAAACGGCGGCAGGAGAAAGGAAAGCGTAGAAAGAAATAAGAACAAGGAGGCATTGGAAATTGGGACAAACAGATACTTTTTCATTTATTACACCCTTTGAAAAGGAATATCCCGATAAGCTCAAAAATATTCCGGATGCACCGGCAGGCTTATATGTCAGAGGAAAGGTGCCGGTGGAATCGGAGATTACGGTAGCGGTGGTCGGGGCAAGAGACTGTTCCGAATATGGGAGGTATGTTGCGGAGGAATTAGGCACCTTTTTGGGCAAAAGCGGAGTGACGGTAGTCAGCGGTATGGCCAGAGGAATTGACGGTATCAGCCAGTGGGCGGCATTGGAAGCAGGAGGCACATCCATCGGCATTCTGGGATGCGGTGTGGATATCTGTTATCCGGCAAGAAATCGTGCACTTTTCGACAGATTATCGGAGCAGGGTACAATTATCTCTGAATATCCGCCCGGTACACCTCCCAGACCTATGAATTTTCCGGCGAGGAATCGGATTGTCAGCGGACTGGCGGATGCTGTGGTGGTCATCGAGGCCCGCTGCCGGAGCGGTACGCTGATTACGGTGGATATGGCATTGGAACAGGGAAAGGAGGTATTTGTGGTTCCGGGGAGAGTGACGGATCGGCTTAGTGACGGCTGCAACAGATTGATAAAGCAAGGGGCAGCCATTATGCTTTCGCCAGAGGAACTGTTGGAGGAACTCAGAGAACTGAAAGAACAATCAAGAGAACATATTGCGGCGGCAGTGCCTGCAAAAGGAAACAAAAATCACAAAGCAAGATATGAAAAGGACAAGGAAAATCAAAAGGAACAAAAACATCAAAAGGAACGAAAACAAGAGGAGCAGATATCTGATCTGCCGCCGGAGCTTCGCAAGGTTTATCAAGCGTTGGACTTCTACCCTCAATCAGTGGAGCAGATTATGGAACATTTATCCTTCGAAACTTCTCAGAGGCAGGTCGCGGTGCAGCTTATACGGCTCTGTATGGAGAACAAAGCGATCCAAGTCAGTCCGGGACATTTTTCTATAGTAATGAAATAATTTCTGCCTTATGATTGTAGAATGGAGCAGAGCAGAGATAGAAGAGAGATAGAAGAGAGATAGAAGAGAGATAGAAGAGAAATAGAAGAGAAATAGAAGAGAAATTAGCTGATTGAAAAAGAATGGGAATCTGGTATAATAAGCATATTAAAACAGCGGTTTATGGACTTCAAAGTTTAGTCGGCGTATATGCTCGAAATAACACGAAACCATTCCGTTATTGTGTCTAATTTAAAACGAGATTTACGAATGGAGAGTTGAAGAGGGAATTTTTTTGTATGAAGCATTCCTGTAAAGAGAACTCTGTAAATTCCTTAAAACAGCAGCTTTTCGGCTTCTGTTCCTATGTATATCAGCCACAGAGTGAAGGGTAATCCGGAAATTAAGAAAAAGGATGTGTATGTGATAAAAGAGGTGTTGCTGGAGCATAGCAAAAAGCTGCAGAAAATAGGATGACGGAAGAAGGCAGTCTAATCAAAGAAATTATGTTGGAATGAGGGCGGAAACAATCAAAAGATGTCTCATTCACGGCAAGAAGGAGAGGTTTATGGAAACGGAAAAAGATCACGGTATAGAGATTTGCGGCGATGAAAAATGCAATGAGAACGAACACGGCATAAAGAATTTTAAAGAAAGAGTATTTGAGAATCAGACATACAGGCAAAAAACAAAAGTAGTGCAGATAGGAAATCAAAAAATCGGCGGAGGAAATCCTATCCTGATTCAGTCTATGACAAATACGAAGACAGAAGACGTTCAGGCTACAGTGGAACAGATATTGGCTTTGGAGCGCGCAGGTTGTGAAATAATACGTTGTACGGTTCCTACAATGGAAGCGGCACTTGCACTTGCGGAAATTAAGAAACAGATTCATATTCCCCTTGTGGCGGACATTCATTTTGACTATAAGATGGCCATAGCCGCTATGGAGAACGGGGCGGATAAGATACGTATTAATCCCGGAAATATCGGAAGTCCGGATCGGGTGAAGGCTGTAGTAGATGTGGCGAGAGAAAAGAACATTCCTATCCGTGTAGGGGTCAACAGCGGATCTCTGGAGAAAAATCTGGTGGAGAAATATGGAGGTGTTACGGCGGAAGGGATTGTGGAAAGCGCGTTGGACAAGGTTCATATGATAGAGGAGCAAAATTATGATAATCTTGTAATCAGCATTAAATCTTCCGATGTGCTGATGTGTGTGAAGGCACATGAACTGTTGGCAGATAAGACAGTATATCCGCTGCATGTAGGAATCACGGAAGCCGGCACGGTGCAGAGCGGCAATATTAAATCGGCTGTGGGGCTGGGTCTGATTCTGCATCAGGGCATCGGAGATACGATCCGTGTATCCCTCACCGGTAATCCCGTGGAGGAAATCAAGTCGGCAAAGCTGATTCTCCGCACGCTGGGGCTTCGCAGAGGAGGAATAGAAGTAGTTTCCTGCCCTACCTGCGGCAGAACACAGATTGATTTAATCGGGCTTGCCACTAAAGTGGAAAAGCTTGTGGAGGACTATCCGCTGAATATCAAAGTAGCCGTGATGGGGTGTGCCGTAAACGGACCGGGAGAGGCAAAAGAGGCAGATTTGGGTGTGGCCGGAGGAATCGGCGAGGGACTTTTGTTCAAAAAAGGTGAGATTGTCCGCAAGATGCCGGAGGCTCAACTTCTCGCCGCATTAAAGGAAGAATTGGATAATTGGCATGAAACCGTTTTTTGAGACATTTCCTACATTAAAATTGAATAATCCACTGCATGACAGAATGGAACAGACCACGGTAGAGAGGATTTCATCCACCAAAAGAAAGGATGTTCTGAGGATTTATCTGTTTAGCGCCCGTCTGATTTTAAAGGAAGATATCCGGCAGACGGAAGAAGAAATTAAAAAACAATTGTTCCCTAATGTGAATTTGGTGGTGAAGATACAGGAGAGATTTGAATTGTCTTCCCAGTATACTCCGGAAAATCTAATGGAAGCGTATCGGGACAGCATTCTCAATGAATTGAAAGACTATAGTCATATTGAATATAATGCTTTCAAACAGGCGGATATTACATATCTTGAAGATAACCGGATGGTACTCACATTGGAGGACACTGTCATCAACCGCAGCAAGGAACCTGAACTGATGCGTGTACTGGAAAAGATTCTGGTGGAGAGATGCGGTTTTTCCGTCAGACTTGAGACGGCATATAAAGCTGCAAAGACAGGAAAATATGCCGAGGACAATGAATTAAAGTTAAAGATGCGGGTGGACGAAATTTATCACCGTGTGAAAAAAGCCGTAGGAAATGACGGCGGCGGTATGGCTTCCGGCGGAGAAGTGTCTGCGCCGGTTGGGAAGACAGGAGAGGCGGCATTGGAAGCGGACGGAACAGGAAAAGCATTCCAAGGAGGGCAGCCTGCGGGAGGCAGCACCGGAAGTTTTCAGGGAAAAGGGGAATTTCGGAAAGGGGAATCCCGAAAAGGAGATTTTTATAAAGGTGAATTACACAAAGGGGAATTCCGGAAAGGAGAATTTCGAAAGGGAGAGTTCCGGCGGGGAGGAGATTCCGTCAAACGCTCCGATAATCCGGATGTGGTTTACGGTAAAGACTTTGAGGAAGAAGCAATGCCCATAGAGGACATTATCGGTGAGATGGGCGAAGTGGTTATTCGGGGAAAAGTATTGAAGCTGGATACCCGGGAGATTAAAAACGAGAAGACCATTATACTTTTTGATGTGACAGATTTTACCGACACTATGACGGTAAAACTTTTTGCAAAGAACGAGCAGGTAAAGGAAATTACCGGCGGAATTAAAGCCGGTTCTTTTGTAAAGATTAAGGGCCTCAGTATGATGGATAAATTCGACCATGAATTGACCATCGGATCCCTTGTGGGTATAAAAAAGATACCGGATTTTACAACAACCCGTATGGATACCGCACCTCATAAGCGAGTGGAGCTTCACTGCCATACCAAAATGAGTGATATGGACGGCGTCTCGGAGGCGAAGGATATTGTGAAACGGGCCTGCAAATGGGGGCATCGTGCCATCGCTATTACGGATCACGGAGTAGTACAGAGTTTTACGGACGCAAATCATGTATGGGAGGATTTGTGGGGGGACGAGAAGAAAAAGAGAATTCAAGCAGGGGACGAACATCCTGACAAGCAGGACTTTTTTAAAGTCATATACGGTGTGGAAGCCTACTTGGTAGATGACCTGAAAGAGATTGTCACCGGAGATAAGGGACAATCTCTGAATGAAACCTTTGTGGTATTTGATATTGAAACCACCGGATTTTCACCTGTAAATAACCGTATTATTGAGATTGGTGCGGTGAAAGTCTCCGACGGGAAGGTGGTTGACCGCTTTTCCGCTTTTGTGAATCCTAAGGTGCCTATTCCTTTTGAGATTGAGAAGCTTACCGGTATCCGGGATGACATGGTTGCCGGTGCGCCGTTGATTGAAGAGGTGCTTCCCCGGTTTCTGTCCTTCTGTGACAATTGTGTGATGGTGGCTCATAATGCCAATTTTGACATGAGCTTTATTATGGAAAATGCCAGAAGACAAGGGCTGCCCGCCGAGTATACTTATGTGGATACGGTTGGTATAGCAAGAGTCCTTCTGCCCCACCAATCCAAACATACGTTGGATGCCGTGGCAAAGACTTTAAATATTTCCTTGGAAAATCATCATCGTGCAGTGGATGACGCGGAATGTACCGCTTGGATTTTCGTGAAGTTTATTCAGATGCTGGCGGAGCAGGAAATTTATACATTGTCTCAGGTCAATGCATTGGGTGCTGCCAGTGAAGACATTGTGAAGAAGCTGCCCTCTTATCATGCCATCATTCTGGCAAAGAATGATCTGGGACGCATTAATTTGTACAGACTGGTATCCGCTTCCCACCTGACCTATTTCAGCAGACATCCGCGCATTCCTAAGAGCATGGTGATGAAGTACAGGGAAGGATTGATTCTGGGAAGCGCCTGTGAAGCGGGGGAGCTTTACCGTGCCTTGCTGGACGGTCAGAGCGATGTGCAGATTGCAAGACTTGTCAATTTTTATGACTACTTGGAAATACAGCCTTGCGGGAATAATAAATTTATGATCGCTTCCGAAAAGATCCGGAATATTAATTCCATGGAAGACATCCGGAACGTGAACCGGCAGATTGTGAAGCTGGGAGAGCAGTTTCATAAGCCTGTGGTGGCTACCTGTGACGTACATTTTCTGGATCCTGAGGATGAGGTATACCGCCGTATTATTATGGCCGGCAAGGGGTTTGAGGATGCGGATAATCAGGCGCCGCTGTTTTTACATACTACGGAAGAGATGCTGGAGGAATTTTCCTACCTCGGAAGCGATAAGGCGTATGAGGTCGTAGTCAAAAATACGAATATGATTGCCGATATGGTGGAGACTATTGCACCGGTGCGGCCGGATAAATGTCCTCCCGTCATAGAGGACAGTGATAAGACTTTGACTAAAATCTGTTATGATAAAGCTCATGAAATATACGGACCCAACCTGCCGCAGATTGTGGAGGCGCGGCTGCAGAGGGAGCTGAACTCCATTATTTCCAACGGATTTGCGGTGATGTATATTATTGCCCAAAAGCTGGTGTGGAAATCGGTGGAGGACGGTTATCTGGTGGGATCCAGAGGATCCGTAGGAAGTTCCTTTGTGGCGACTATGGCAGGAATTACCGAAGTCAATCCTTTGAGTCCGCACTATTATTGCAGTCAATGCCATTATGTGGACTTTGAGAGCGAAGAAGTGAAGGCTTACGCGGGTAAGGCAGGCATTGATATGCCGGATAAGGTCTGCCCTGAATGCGGTGAGATGCTCCATAAGGACGGTTTTGACATTCCTTTTGAGACTTTTTTGGGATTTAAAGGGGATAAAGAGCCGGACATTGATCTGAATTTTTCCGGTGAATATCAGTCCAAGGCTCATAAATACACGGAGGTTATTTTTGGAGCGGGTCAGACTTTCCGGGCGGGAACCATAGCGACTCTGGCGGATAAAACAGCCTTCGGCTATGTGAAGAGATATTATGAGGAAAGGGGAAAGCATAAACGAAACAGTGAGATAGACAGAATTGTATCGGGCTGTACGGGTGTCAGAAGAAGCACGGGACAGCATCCCGGAGGTATTGTTGTACTGCCGATCGGACAGGATATCAATTCCTTTACTCCGGTGCAGCATCCTGCAAACGATATGACTACGGATACCGTTACCACACATTTCGATTATCACTCTATCGATCACAATCTGCTGAAACTGGATATTCTGGGACATGATGATCCTACTATGATTCGTATGCTTCAAGATATGACGGGGAGGGATCCCTTAACCATTCCTTTGGATGGTGCGGATGTTATGAGCCTGTTCCAAAATACCGATGCATTGGGCATAACGCCTGCCCAAATCGGCGGCACAAAGCTGGGATGTCTGGGGATTCCGGAATTCGGTACGGATTTCGCCATGCAGATGGTTATTGACGCGAAACCTCAGGCTTTTTCCGATTTGGTGCGTATCTCGGGACTGTCCCATGGAACCAATGTATGGCTGGGCAATGCGCAGGATCTGATCATGAGCGGAACGGCTACCATTTCTACCGCAATCTGCACCCGCGACGATATTATGCTGTATCTGATTCAAATGGGGGTGGAGTCGGAGAAGTCCTTTAAGATTATGGAAGCTGTGCGGAAAGGGCAGGTAGCGAAGGGCAAGTGCGGCCAGTGGGGGGATTGGAAGGAAGATATGCTGGCTCACGAAGTGCCGCAGTGGTATGTCAAATCCTGCGAGAAGATTGAATATATGTTTCCGAAAGCCCATGCGGCGGCATATGTAATGATGGCGTGGCGGATTGCCTACTGCAAAATTCATTATCCGCTTGCTTATTACGGCGCTTTTTTCAGCATTCGTGCGAAAGCCTTCTCCTATGAGATTATGTGTCAGGGTCAGGCTCATCTGGAGGCAGTTATGACAGATTACAAGAAACGTTCCGACACGCTTTCTAATAAGGAAGAACTTGCTTACGGGGACATGCGGGTGGTTCAGGAAATGTATGCAAGAGGCTTTGAATTTGAACCTATTGATATTTTCAGGGCACACTCCAGAGATTTCCAAATCGTGGGAGATAAGCTGATGCCTTCATTAAACAGTATTGACGGACTGGGGGAAAAGGCGGCAGATGCTATTGTGGAGGCTGCCAAGGACGGCCCGTTTCTTTCGAAAGATGATTTTCGCGAGAGGACAAAAGTATCAAAAACCGTTGTGGATATGATGGCAGGATTAGGGCTTTTAGGAAATCTGCCGGAGTCTAACCAGCTGAGTTTATTTGATTTGTAATGTAGTAGCACATTTTTAAAAAAATTAAAAATTTTAAAAAAAGTACTTGCATTTTTTCGAAATGTGTATTATTATAAGCAAGTACTGCTGATGCAGTGCTTGCAATGGCTGATTGGTCAAGCGGTCAAGACGCCGCCCTCTCACGGCGGAAACAGGGGTTCGATTCCCCTATCAGCTGTGACTGTTTTTTAACAGCCCAACCCTAAAGAGTGCTGCAAACCTTGAAATTACATGGTTTGCAGTATTTTTTGTTTCATAGAAAATTTCTTGTGAATTGGAAAGTGTACGTCACAAAGATTATGAGCGGTTGATTATACTTTTAGAAGAGGTAAAACCATAGAATACCGGCAGGAAAAGAGAGGGCTTTCGACAGGTTAGCCATCTAAATAAATACGATAGGAGAAATGCAACATGAAAGTATTACAAAAAGTAAGTGATTTCTTTGGCAAATACATGGCTGTCATTGTGCTGGTAATTGCCGCATTGGCATTGTTTGCCCCACAGTCATGCCTGTGGATTCAGACTTCATGGGTCAATTATCTTTTGATGATTGTCATGTTTGGAATGGGGCTTACCCTGAAGCTTGAAGACTTTAAAATTGTGGTCACCAGACCTAAGGATATTATTGTAGGCTGTATTGCTCAGTTTACAATTATGCCGCTGCTGGCCTTCGCGCTGGGAAAAATATTCGGTTTGGAGGCAGGCCTGTTGGCCGGATTTGTTTTGGTGGGAACCTGTCCGGGCGGTACATCCAGCAACGTTATGACTTATCTCGGCAAAGGGGATGTAGCGTTATCTGTGGGGATGACCAGCGTAAATACTCTTCTGGCGCCGTTTATGACTCCTGCTATTACATATCTGCTTCTGAGGACTTCCATTACGGTGGACATATTAAGCATGTTCTTATCCATTATCAAGGTGGTAATCGTACCCATAGCGCTGGGCTTTATAATTAACAAATTCTGGGGAAAATATACACAGAAGGCTGCCAATGTGCTTCCCATGGTGTCCGTAATTGCCATTACCATGATCGTTGCAGCCGTGGTTTCCCATAATGCCGAGAAGATATTGTCTACCGGAGCCATTGTTTTTGTGATTGTCATCTTGCATAATCTTCTTGGCTATGCCTGCGGCTATGGAGTGGGAAAGCTTATGAAAGCCTCTCTGCCCAAGAAGAAAGCGATGGCAATCGAAGTCGGTATGCAGAATTCGGGACTGGCTACCTCTCTGGCGGGCACGGCATTTCCGGATCTGGCTATGGCAACGGTTCCGGGCGCGATTTTCTCGGTGTGGCACAATATTTCCGGAGCCGTCTTAGCGAATGTGTTCAACCGGCTGAAGGAGCCAAAAGAGGAAGCATAGTTTGTTGCCGAAATTCTCCTACATCGGCTGTACCGCCGTATATAAAGTCCGCAAGCAGAACCAATGCATGTAGAAAACAGTGAATATGCGGTTCCATGTGCCGCTGGCTTGGGAGCTTTGTAAAAGTGTGAGAAGAATTTCTAAATCTCACACTGAAGAATGCCAAGTGCAGGTATTCTTCTCACTTATTGTTTGTGCCGACTACGTCGGCATGACGGGAAGTGTGAGGGAAATTACTAAGCTCGAAAAGACCTTGCTAAGTGATTTCACGCTCTGCGGAGCAGAGTTTCTCCCAGACTTGCACCGATTTATTTATTGTTTGCACCAATTCATGGATTGTTTGTGCCGACTGCATCGGCATGTTTGGAAGTGTGAAAGTAAATTTCCGAAATTTGATTGGTATGTGCGCTAGGAGGTATAGAAATGAAAGCGGCAATCTGTGATGACGAGAAAAGCGAGCAGCAGATCCTCTGTAAATATGTGCAGGAATGGGCAGCGGAAAAGGGTGAGACTGCAGAGCTGAACTGCTTTGACAATGCGGAGAGTTTTCTTTTTTCATGGGAGGACGACAAAGAGTATACCGTGCTGATTCTGGATATTGAGATGGGGCGGATGAACGGGATGGAGCTGGCGGGGAAGATCCGCGGATCCGGCTGTGACATTCCCATTTTGTTCGTTACCGGATATTCGGAATACATGCCCTACGGTTATGACGTTACCGCGCTGCATTATTTGGTGAAGCCCGTCAATAAGGAGAAATTCTTTTCCGTACTGGACCGGCTGCCGGAGGGGAAAAGGGAGGCGGAAAAAATTTTATTCCAGACCGACGAGGGAAATGTGAGCCTTCCTTTGGAAGAAATATGGTATGTGGAGGCGGAAGGCCATAGATGCGAGATGCATACACAGAATGACGTGATATCCCTGAAGGAGAGTATCGGCAGTGTGGAAAAGCGTCTGACGGAGCTGGGGACGGTTATAAAATGTCATCGCTCCTATCTGGTGAATTTGCAGCATGTGTCAATGGTGTTGAAGGAAGAACTGGTTCTGGATAATCAGGAAAAGATTCCTCTCAGCAGGAATCTCCGGAAAGCGGCGAATGCTGCTGTTGTCGCTGAATGCGGCAATGTGGATTTTTTTCATGCCGTGGTTTGTGAACAGGAGACTGAGCAGATTTCAGAATGAGCTGGTGAATAAGCATTACGACGAGGTAGAGTCGGTCTATCGGAAGATGCGGGGCTGGCGTCATGATTATCATAATCACATTCAGGTATTGAAGGCCCATATTGAGTTGAAAGAGTATCGTCAGGCACAACAATATCTCGATATGCTGGCAGAGGATTTGACGGCGGTGGATACGGTTATAAAGACGGGGAATGTTATGGTGGACGCCATTTTAAACAGCAAGCTTACCTTGATGCGTGCCCATGATATTCAGGTGGACGTCACCGCAATCGTGCCTCAGGAAGTGGATATCTTGGGGGTGGATCTTTCGGTGCTCATCGGAAATCTGCTGGACAATGCCATGGAGGCTTGTATGCGGGTGAAAAAGAAGGAAAACCGTTTTATCCGTATCTACATCGACATTATCAAGAAGCAGCTGTATTTATCCGTAACCAATTCCACGGAGGGACATGTGAGGAAGAACGGAAACCAGTATCTTTCATCCAAGCAGGGACTGCACGGATTCGGTATTTTGCGGATAGACAATATTGTTTCTAAATACCATGGTTATATTAACAGGCAGAGTGAGCCGGGAGTGTTTGCCACGGAAGTGACGCTGCCGCTGGCGGCATGTTTGGAAAATGTGAAAGGAATGTAGTTTCTAAGGCCGTACAATGTGCCGCCTAAGGGAAACTAAGTCATTCCTTAGTATTAAGGCAATGCATGGATTGATTATGCCGCCATCGGCGGCAGGGCTGAAAGAATGAAAAAGGAGAGTGGAAATGAAAGTATTGATGCTGAACGGGAGTGCAAATCAGAACGGGACTACTTATACCGCTCTGACGGAAATCGGGAAAGTTTTGGAGCAGGAAGGCGTGGAGTATGAAATCTTCCAAATAGGAGGAGGGCCTGTGAGAGATTGTATCGGCTGCGGGCAGTGTTCGGAGAAGGGCTGTGTCTTTACGGACGATAAGGTAAATGAGTTTGTGGCTCTGGCGAAGGAGGCGGACGGCTTTATTTTCGGTACGCCTGTTTATTACGCGCATCCCAGCGGACGCATACAGTCCTTCTTGGATCGGGTGTTTTACAGCAGCGGCAGAGTATTTACATATAAACCGGCAGCAGCCGTTGCAGTGGCCAGAAGGGGCGGAAGCAGCGCATCTTTAGATGTGCTGAATAAATATTTCGGCATCTGCCAGATGCCCACCGTGGGTTCCACTTATTGGAATATGGTTTATGGAGCCAATGCCCAAGACGCCCTTCTGGATGAAGAAGGCTTGCAGACTATGCGGAATGCAGCCCGCAATATGGCTTGGATGTTAAAATGTTTTGAGGCGGGAAAAGAAAAGGGCATAGAGCTGCCCAAGGCGGAGAGAGGGGCGCGGACAAACTTTATCCGGTAAAAGGAGACAGAGTCTGGCTAGAGACAGAGCCTTGAGTCATAATAGTATAATTCCATTCGTGCATGACGGGATACCATTCATGCACGATTTTTTTGTGGGAAAGGAATTGTGGTATGATGATTCTGCTGACGCAGAATCCAGCCGCTGCGCGTCTGCCGCGCTTTGCGCTGAAAGATTCTTTCGTTACCATATCAGGGGAAATCAAATGCTCACTGCGTTCACGCTTGATTTCTTGTTGATATGGTATACTATCCAAATAAAACGGACAGGAGGCGGCTAGGAGCTTTAAAGGGCATTTTCAGAGAAAATATATCCATAAGGTTATGGATATGGACTATGACAGGCTGGAAAGCCAGAACAGACAGACGGTTTTGGGCAATGTGACGGATACCGTAGGTAAAGGGAAAAATTTGAATGGGCTGATTTTCTTAAGCTTTGTGATGGAAGATATGGGCTTGGTAGCGGTGTATGGGGTTCTGCTCTGCCTCGCCAATCCTCTGCTCACGGCGGCAGTGTTGGCAACGGTTTTTGTGGATTTACGGCTCTTGGCTTTTGCCAGAAAAAAGCATAGTCAGTATTATGAGGAACTGAGCATACAGTCCAGAAGGATGAATTATATTAACACACAGTCCCAGAGTGCGGCTGCGGGGAAGGATATCCGTGTATATAAGCTGCTGGATTGGTTTCTGAAAAAGTATGACGAATCCTTACAGGCCATGAACAGAACCCACGGGAAAATCATGGTATGGTATACGAACAGGCTGCTCGTAGGGGCGGCGCTGGCTTTCCTGCGGAATATGTTCGTCTATGCATGGCTGATGTGGCAGCTGGTGCAAGGCCGTATCGGAGCGTCGGATTTTGTGTTTTACGTAGGGCTGGTAAACGGTCTTGCGGACAGTTTTGAGATGACCATGCGGCAGATTATGAGTCTCAGCAGTACCAGTCTGGCTTTCGGTTACATCCGGGAACTCTTGGGCTGGGAGGATGACTGGAAAAGAGGGGAAGGCATCGGGGAAGAGGCGATGTACAGTTTATGGCTCTGGAAAAAAGAAAGTACGATGGCTCCATTCCGTTGGAGAAACGCAGGGACAATAAATTTTCCGTGGAGTTCGAACATGTTTCTTTTAAATATCCCGGCTCTGAGGAATATGTAATAAAGGATCTGAACCTAAGCTTTGTCATCGGAGAGCGTATGGCAATCGTGGGGAAAAACGGTTCCGGTAAAACTACATTTATTAAGCTGCTATGCAGACTTTATGATGTGACGGAAGGGTGTATTAAAGTCAACGGCGTAGATATCCGCAAATATGATTATCAGGAATATTGCCGACTGTTTGCCGCCGTTTTTCAGGATTTTCAAATGTTTGCATTTCCTCTGGGAGAGAATATTGCCGGCGGGGAAGACGTGATACAAGAGAAAGCGGTGGACGCGCTGAACAGGGCAGGGATGGGAGAACGGCTGGAACGTCTTCCCGGAAAGCTGGATACTTATGTGGGGAAGGAGTTCTCCGATGAGGGTGTAACCTTTTCCGGCGGGGAGAAGCAGAAGATGGCCATTGCCAGAGCCATTTACAAGGATGCCCCCTTTGTCATTATGGACGAGCCCACGGCGGCGCTGGATCCCGTGTCGGAGTGTGAGGTTTTTGCGGGATTTGACCGGATGGTGGGAAATAAGACGGCTATCTATATTTCCCACAGGCTGGCTTCCTGCCGTTTCTGTCAGGATATCATAGTTTTTGACGGAGGGCGGGTGGTACAGCGTGGCAGTCATGAGGAACTGGAGACTCAGGAAGGGCTGTACAGGGAGCTTTGGGAGGCTCAGGCCAGGTATTATCAATGACGGGGAAATGCTTTTTCAGGCACATCCCGCAAAGCATGGGAGGTCAACGATGCCCCACATTGCCTCCCCCATCCGCCTTGCGCGAAATCGCTGTTTTGCGGTTTCTGTGCACGCGTTACTGGTCGCGGAGTGAACAGTAACGTTTGGGACGCTGCAATGGTGAAGACCCTGTAATGGAAGTTGAACGCTGGTTAGATTTGTGTTAGACTGTAAGCGGGTCGATTCGACAAATCCGGATTTTCGCAAAGGAGAAGATTACATATGTCAGAACTACGATTTGAGGACATTTTGATAAATGCCGGGACAGATGAGTTTGATAGGATGACCGGCTATGCGGAATTCCCCTACTTTCACAAACAGATTGAGGTGGTCTGCGAAGAGGGTGTTACGGCAGAATACGCTGCCCGGTCCATTCAGTGGCTGGCAGAAGTAGATGAGGCTCAAGTCAGGGAAATCTGCCAATACGCTTTGTACTACCTTCAGGATGAGTTGGAATCTACAAGCAAGGGAGAACTGCTGGACGAGAACATACAACACATTCAGGAACCGCTGGAGATTCTTCGCTATATGGAGTTTTCCGGCTTGGACATCAAGCTTCCCAAGGAACCGGAAATCCCTGTACTGAACTTGAGCGGCGGCTGTGACTGGCAGGAGGACGAGGGTTTGCACTGCCTGATAAAAAATGGACATGTGGTCTACATGGGTTCTTGGAACGATGAGGATGTGTGGGATGAGCATCTGCTGGATGATGACCAATATCTTGTCAATTATGTGCTATATCCCCAGCGTAAGGCATTACAGCAAAAAGCAGCGGAACGGCTGAAACAGCATCCGCCAAAACAAATTCCCCATCTGGAATTTGCCATGAATTCTCCAGTCAGAAAATTTGTGGAGTTTCTTCTTGCCAAAGAGGAACACTGTACCCCGGAGGAAGCGTGGGCAAAACTGGAGGGAACGCGCTTGATGGCTCTTTTGCAGGAGGATATTTCTCTGGCATGGGAGGATGCTTCATTGTTGTATCGCTGTTATTGCATGGAGCGCGACTCGGGAGCGGTAGATATGGAGGTTTACCTTTGGGAACAGACTCATTTGGAGCCGTGAAACACAGTCACGCAAAAAGCGCGTGAAAACGCCTCGCGGTAGCGTGAGGTTGAAAAGTAACATGCAGACAGCACAATCACGGCAGGATATTTCCCTTGAGGTTTTCATGGAAGTAGAATATAATATTTTCATATTCAGGTAATTATTTGTATCGTAAATGATTTGCACTGCTTAATGCTACATGCAATGTGCAGGACGGATTTGGACAGAAAAAACCGGAGGCGCGCAGCGCTTCGCTGCGAAGGTCTGCCTTTTAGGCGGTGAAATGCAGTGTGGGATGCTGCGGAAAGGATCCGACTCCATGAAAACCACAGAGAAAATTGCTTCGGGAAAGAAGCATAAGCTTAACGGTGTTATTGTAAAAGAGAGCATTTGAGATAATACAGATTGGGAATAGGACAGATATTCCCAGTCTGTGTTTTGATGTATTTATTGTCTTTGTCATTCTGTCGAATATCTCCGTCACCTTTCTCCAAACTTTCGACAGGCTTGGGGAGTATAGAAAATATTGGGAATCGTTGAGCTTGTTACCATGGTGTTTTTTCCTGCAGAGTATTTGCTGCGCATCCGGACGGCGGATTATCTGCATCCAAAGAAATCTCGTCCGGCGGGGTATGGGGATTTCTGGTTTCTTTTTACGGTATCGTGGATCTGATGACGATTCTTCCTTATTTTTTACTTTTTTTTGTTCATGGTGGAGCCGTAGCGTTTCGGATGCCGAGAGTAGTGAGGAGCTTGCGCTTGTTCAAGATTAATTCACGGTATGATGCGTTCAATGTGATTACGGAAGTCATAAGAGATAAGATAAACGCTCTGGTATCCTCCATTTTCATGGTGCTTGTGCTGATGCTGGAAAAGGGAGGAGATCCGCCAAAGCGGGCATTTTCATCTTGATTTAAGTCGCAGCGGAGCTGCGGTATGGAGGTTAGTATGAAATTGATATCATGGAATGTAAATGGGTTAAGGGCATGTCTGCAAAAAGGCTTTATGGACTTTTTTCAAGAGGCGGATGCGGATATTTTCTGTCTTCAGGAGACAAAGCTTCAACAGGGGCAGCATGATCTGGAAATGCCGGGTTATTATCAATATTGGAATTATGCGGAGAAAAAAGGCTATTCCGGAACGGCTCTTTTTTCCAAGGAGAAGCCTTTGCAGGTGACCAACGGAATCGGTGTGGAGGAGCATGACCATGAAGGCCGGGTGATTACGGCGGAGTATCCGGAGTATTACGTGGTGACAGTGTATGTGCCGAATTCTCAGCGCGAGCTTGCCAGATTGAAGTACCGCATGGAGTGGGAGGAAGCTTTTCTCCAATATCTGAAAGGGCTGGAGGAGAAGAAACCTGTGATTTTCTGTGGGGATCTCAATGTGGCACATAAGGAAATCGACTTAAAAAATCCGAAGTCAAATCATAAAAATGCAGGTTTTACGGATGAGGAGAGAGATTGCTTCGGAAAGGTATTAAAAAGCGGTTTTGTAGATACTTTCCGGCATTTTTATCCGGATTTGGAAGGAATATATTCATGGTGGTCCTATATGTTTCAGGCCAGAGCCAAGAATGCGGGGTGGCGGATTGATTATTTTGTTGTGTCCGAGGCTTTGAAAGGAAGGCTCACGGATGCAAAAATTCATACGCAGGTAATGGGTTCCGACCATTGTCCGGTGGAATTGGATATGGAATGACAGGGAATGTATGCCCGGTTCACTGTTGGTAAGGAATAATTGTTGCGGCGGCAATTTCCGATATCGAAAATTGCTGACAGTGACAATGGCGGCAGCAAAAGAAGAAAGGATGTGGGATAATGCTATATCAAAAAAGTTATCCTTCCCCTATGGGGGAGCTGACCATGGTAAGTGACGGGAAGGCATTGACGGCGCTTTCTTTTCAGGGAGAGAAGTATAATGCGGCAGTGTCTGCGGAGGAATCCCGAACAGACCGCAAAGCGGCAGCCATGGAGGAAGCCAAGAGGCTTGACAGGATAGTGGTTGATATAGAGGAATTCCTGATGGATAATCAAACAGCAGGTGCATCGGAGAAAAAGGGTGCATATGGTACAGAAGAAGGGGAATACGGTACGGAAAAGAGGGAGAAATGCGGGGTGGATTCAACGGAAATAAGCGGTGCGGAAGCTGTTTTTGAGCGCACAAAGAAATGGCTAGACAGTTATTTTTCAGGGCATAATCCGGACTTTACCCCTCCCATATGCTTAAAAGGCACATCTTTTCAGGAAGATGTGTGGGAAATTTTGAAGCGGATTCCCTACGGGAAAGTAATTTCTTACGGCGCAATTGCCCGCCAGATTGCGGAGAAACGCGGGCTTAAACGAATGTCCGCTCAGGCAGTGGGCGGAGCCGTCGGCCGCAATCCCATTGCCATTATTGTACCTTGCCATCGGGTGATCGGTTCCGACGGAAGCCTTACCGGTTATGCCGGAGGATTGGACAAGAAGACAAAACTGCTGAGAATAGAAGGAGTGCTGACATAATTCAGGCTCAAATGATTACCGGTTGAAAAGACTGAGGATTCTAAAAAGAATATATTACCGATGTATCATGTGGAGAGTGCAATTCAAGAAAATATTAACAATGTATGTCAGGAAAATATTTATGAAATTACGAACCGGGAAATGGGGTTGGCCGATATTAGTCTGGAAGCGGCTTCTCGATTCAACAATATAAATTCCAAAGAATAGAATTTGAATTTCCAAAGGCATATTAAAAGTCATAGTATGCCTTTGTTTAGATAACACATCGGTTTAAATTTTTCAAACTCTGTCAAAGGATAAAAGGAGGAAAAAGATGATTATTGAAAACGAATTTCCCATTTTGGAGTATAGTACGGAAAGCATAGGGATCATAGATCCGAAAACAAGCAAGGAACCATTTCCCCGCCTGTGCATTATGACATTTTTCAGGGATGTGTTAGAATCTTTTCTTGGTAAATATCAGAGCGAGAAAATCGGGACATATGTATCCGAGATGCGGGAATTTAATGCCTATAAGCTTAAGTATAAAGAGACTGAGATCTGTATAATACAGGCTGTGGTGGGATCCGGTTCCATAGCAATGATGACGGATTGGCTGTACGGAAACGGAGTGGAAGTGCTGTTATGCTGCGGATGCTGCGGTGTGCTTGTGGATATTCCGGCAGGTGATGTGATTGTCCCTGTCCGGGCATTGAGGGACGATGGCGCTTCCTATAAATATCTGCCTCCAAGCAAGTACATAGAATTGGATCAGAGGCCGGTGCAGGTATTTAAAGATGTACTGGAAGAATATAAGATACCGTACATAGAATGTACAACATGGTCAACGGACGGTTTTTACAGGGAGACGAAAGAAATGGTGGAGCATAGAGTGGGACAGGGCTGTCAGGCTGTCGAAATGGAGTGCTCCACCATGGCTGCCATATCACAATTTCGGAATAAAATATTTGGCCAGCTGCTGTACAGCGGAGATATTTTGGTGGGAACGGATGAGTATGATGACAGAAATTGGTTCAAAAATGTATCGGCAAGGGAGAGGATTTTCCGGATTACATTGGAGTCTTTGATTAGGTTTTCTCATTAATGTGAGCTGTTTCTTATGGGAAGAATTATTTACTGGCGGAAAGATTATTCGGAAAAAATGCTGTAATCAGGAACCGGAGACTATTTTTTCTCGTTTATACTTTTAGAAGCGTGTGGCAATGCCCTGCTTGATCAATGCAAATATAGCGTAAATGCTTGATTGTGTTTGTGCCGAAGCGTCACAAATTCCATGATGGCAGAGCGAAATCTGATATTTCGCTCGCCTCCTCAGCGTAAAACGCTTCGGAATGGAGGAAAGGTTGAATAGAAATGCGTATTTAACTATTGATTTGAGTGCGCAAGAGGGTGTGTAAACACCCCTCTTTAGGCGCGCAGATGGGAGTAAATATGAGAAAAAAACTGTTTATTCTAACAATGTCCGTATCATTGATTCTTTCCGCCTGTGGGAACCAGACCGGTGAAAGGGGAGAAAACGGCGATAATTCTTCTGTTCAGGCTGTCGAAGAGGTATTGCCGGAGAATGGTAATCCGGCACCGAGGACGTTAGGCCAACTGAGTGCCGGACCGGTGAATACAGATAACCTTGGAAACGAAGCACCGGGAATATCAAATCCGGAGCCCCAATCTGCCGGAGCGTTTACCGTGCAGCAGGAGGGAAGTGCGGGTACGCTGCAGGTGACACTGCCGGAAGGATGGGCATACGAAACTTTTCCGGAGGACAGCGGGCAGCTGAGAGCGGGAGATTACGGTATCCGCTTTTATCCCCAAGGGGAATCCGAGGGCTGTATTGAACTAGGCTATATAGAATTTTTCGGTGTCTGCGGGACAGGGCTGGAAGAGAAGAATGTGACGCTGGCCGGAGATGCGGCCAACATCGGGACTTATGACAACCATGACTACTGGGATTTTATACGTTTTAGAGGGAAGAATGAAGGCATTGTGGCTCAGTCTTATGATGTGAAAGACTGGTGGCAGGAATATGAGACGCAGGTATTGGAAATTCTGGATACGGCCTGTCTGATTCAGACAGATGCAACAGGACAGGGAGCCGGAAGGGAAGCCGATACTATTTCATGCGGTACAAATCAGGAGCCTGAAAACGGAACGGAAGAGGATTCCTATCTTGAAAAAATCGGTTTGTCCCTGAGTGTGGAAGAGAGCACGGCTGCAGGGGCAACACTGGTGTTCCGGCAGAGCGGCGGAGAGCCCGAGGGAGAACTTTCCTTTGGGACACAATTCCGTATGGAAAGATATGAGAGCGGAGAGTGGATTCAAGTGCCTGTTGTGAGGACGGAGAACTATATGTTTGAGGCCGTTGCGTACAGTATCGGGATGGATCAGGATACGGAGTATCGGTTTGAGTGGAAGTGGCTGTATGGGGAATTGGAACCCGGAAATTATAGAATCGGCAAAACCGTGCATGACTTCAGAAAGACAGCCGATTTTGATTCCTATGAGATTTATGGGTACTTTGATATCTAATGTGCTGACTGCCGTTGGTTTCCCGAAATATCTTGTTTGAATTTCCAAATCGATTCAAAAAGGGTTGATTGCCTGTGCCGACACAAATTCCATGACGGCAGAGCGAAATTTGATATTTCGCTCGCCTTCTCAGCGTAAAACGCTTCGGAATGGAGGAAAGGTTGAATAAAAATGTATATATACAAAAGAAAAGCACAATATCATGAGACGGATCAGATGGGAATTATCCATCATTCCAATTATGTGAAATGGATGGAAGAGGCCAGAGTGGCTTTTTTAGACCATGTAGGGCTGGGATATGGGAAAGTGGAAGGATTGGGAATCGCGTCCCCTGTTGTGGCAATTTCCGTGGAATATAAGAAGCCGGTGCTGTTTGGCGATGAGGTGGAGGTCCGCGTGAAAGTACAGAAGTACAGTGGGGCAGTGATGGAATTCAGCTATGAACTCTATAATTTGACCAGAGGAGAAATCTGTACAAGGGCATCTTCCAGACATTGCTTTTTGAAGGAGAATATCGTTGTTTCCTTAAAGAGAGAGCTGCCGGAATTAGATCGGTTGATGACCGATTACATGACAGAACAGGATAAAGAAGGTATGTAGGTAACTAATGAGTCAAACTTTTTACGATATTATAATTTTATTTTTCGCTTATTCTTTCTTGGCTTGGCTGGCGGAGACTTCCGTAGCGGCGATTAAGTCAAAGGATTTTCGAAACAGAGGTTTTGCATCCGGCCCTTTTTGCTTCATTTATGGTTTTACGGGAGTGCTTTTGACGGTCTTCCTGCAGGAGCTGAGGGAGGATGCATTTTTCCTTTTCTTGGGAAGTGCGGCGGTGGCTACTGCCATAGAATGGTTTACCGGAAAAGCATTAGAGGGGATGAACCAAAAAAGGTGGTGGGATTACTCCGGCAAAAAGTGGAATTTTGACGGTTATATCTGCCTGCAGTATTCCGTGCTCTGGGGAATAGCCGGATTTCTGGCAGTTAAATACGGAAACGGCTTTCTTTTGGCGTTGTACCATCTCCTGCCGGCAATGGTGGAAAAAGCGGTGGTCTGGGGGCTTACGGCAGTGGGCTTGCTGGATTTGGCGGGCACTTTGATGTCGGTCTATCACATAGAGGAAAAGCTTCCCCGTGTGATTCGGTGGAACCGCAGGCTGCAGAAGTGGACTATAAGGTTTGCTGCCAATCTTTCGGGGCGTATTGAAAACCGTATTAAAAAGGCATACCCCTCCATCGCCCGGGAAGAAGCGGATGCCGGAGAAAAGGCCGGGGAAAAGTGCAGCATTACCCAGCTGTTTTGGCTGTTTTTGATCGGGGCATTTGTCGGGGATGCTGTGGAAACCTTATTCTGCCGGATTACCGTCGGGGTGTGGATGAGCAGGAGCAGTCTTGTGTGGGGACATTTCAGTGTTGTGTGGGGCTTGGCCATAGCGCTGGTGACAGCGCTTTTGTACAGAAGCAAGGATAAGCAGGAGTTTCACATTTTTTGGATCGGAACATTACTTGGGGGAGCGTATGAGTATATCTGCAGCGTTTTTACGGAGCTTGTATTCGGGAAGGTTTTCTGGGATTACAGCGGAATGCCGTTTAATCTGGGAGGCCGGATTAATTTGCTGTACTGCTTTTTCTGGGGAATTGCCGCCGTTGTCTGGATGAAGATTCTCTATCCCAAAGCGATTGCGCTGATTCACATGATTTTAAAAAAGACAGGACGCGTACTGACTCTGCTTCTGGCTGTGTTTATAGCTGTGGATGTCTGCGTGTCTATACTGGCTCTGGTTCGCTATGATTCCCGGGGAAACGGGGAAGAAGCGGTATATAAATGGGAGCAGGTGATGGATCAATATTTTGATGACGGCAAGATGCAGCAGATTTATCCCAATGCAATGAATTAGGTGTCTTGAAATTAGGCGTCTTTACAGAGCGGTTATACGTTTGCGCCCATGGCGGAGTTACATATAAAACGAAGTGTTCCTGTGATAGAGTATTCGGAAGCGGTCAGCCCTATGATCATAGGATTCGTGCGGAAAAAAGCAGTGGTGGATATGGAATTATCCTGTTTGTCAACACAATTCTACGGAGGAAAGCAGGTAATGAAAAAGCGTTTTCAATATAAATCGGCGAAAGAGGATAGGAGGAACGGTTGTCTGGTATTTATAGGGGCTGTTATACTGACGCTGATTATAGGTATGCTGGCAGGATGTACCGAATCCGGCCAGCCTGCGGGTGAGAACCAAGAGCTGGGTGACAGCCAACTTTCGGAAGGTGTGGATGCTCCGGCAGTTGTGCTGGAATGTGCGAAAAATCGGGCGGCCTACTTGTTCCTTGCTAAAAAGGAATATGATGACAACTATACCAATTGGAGAATCCGGTCACTGTCACATTGTTATACTTATGAGGACTTTGATGGCATGGTGCTTCAGGTTTATCAAATGAATTGTGAGTTTTGGCATGAGAAGTCCGATGATATTATACTTGCAGGCGGGATGGAAATAACAGAGGACGGATGGGTCACAGATGAATATCCCAATAGCCAATATTTGATTTTTAAGCAGGAGGGGGATGTTCTATCCGTGCTGGCAGAATTGTTTGAGAATGATTGTTTTCCGGGAGACGATATTTTTACAGAAGATATCAGGCAGAACATGGCATCTATGAAAACTTCCATAGATGCCGGAGAAAGTACGTTATTAGACATAGATTTGCCATCCCGAGAGGTAAGCCTTACAGAGGAATTGGTAATACCGGACAATAGCTTCTGGGAACTTGAGGAATTACAAGCGGATGCAGGCACACTTATTTTTTCTACCGGATTGCAGCTTATCTTGCCTCCGGAATGGATGGACAGAACCGTAATGTCCGTGGATATAGGAGTGGACGGCAACAGTGAGACATTGATGTTCCGGACAAGGGATGAAACCGATGCCGGCTTCCGAAAGGGGCTGTTATCCCTGCGATACGTTAGCAGTGAGGGATATGATTCGGCGAAGTGTGGAGGAAATCACTAAGCTCGAAAGGATCTCGCTAAGTGATTTCACGCTCTGCGGAGCAGAGCTTCTCCACACGGAAGAATCGCATCAGCGATTCTTCCAGACTTGCACCGATTTATTGATTGTTTGTGCCGACTGTGTCGGCATGTTTGGAAGTGTGGAGGAAATCACTAAGCTCGAAAGGATCTCGCGTCGGCATGTCTGGAAGGATGAAAAGGGAGGAGACAAAATGGATTATCATTTTTATGGATGGGAGAAGGCGGATGCGCCTGCTGTAACGGACGAATATAAGAATATTAAAACACCGGCGGATTTGTATGATGCGCTATCCCATATTTGGTGTGTGGATACCTGCGCGCCCAGAATGAGAAAGGGCTGGACACCGGAAAACAGAACTTTAGGGCAATGCTCCATCACGGCATTTCTGGCACAGGATATTTTTGGTGGAAAAGTATACGGAATCCTGCGGCCTGACGGAAATTATCATTGTTATAATGTGGTGGGAGACTGTGTTTTTGATTTAACCAGTGAGCAGTTTGGAGAGGAAGTCCTTGTGTATGAAAACAATCCGGAACAATTCAGGGATATCCATTTTGCAAAGGAAGAGAAACGGCTGCGGTATGAGTATTTGAAGGAAGCGCTGAAAAAGCATTGTGGGGAATAAAGTATGATTTAACAGGGGCGGTGAGCCGTTTCGCTGTCGGGGGAACGCCTGACCTGTGCTTTCCTATAAAAATACTTTCAATTCTGCGAACAAGGATGCTCCCAGCACTGTTAAAAGTCCCGCTACAGCGATGGCAAGGCTGCTCATGGCGCCCTCCACTTCCCCCATTTCCATAGCTTTAGCGGTGCCGATGGCATGGGAGGCGGTTCCCAGAGCAAGCCCCTTTGCCACAGGCTCCTCGATCCGGAATAGTTTATATAGAAATTCCGCGATAACATTACCGAAGATGCCGGTGACAATAATGGAGGCAACGGTTATCGCTTCAATTCCGCCTAATTCCTGAGAGATTCCCATTCCGATGGCAGTGGTGATAGACTTGGGAAGCAAGGTCACATATTGTTCGTGGCTCAGCCCGAACAATTTTGAAAATAGGAAAATACTTAAAAGGCTTGCCAGTACTCCGGCTGTAATGCCTCCGGCCACGGCTTTCCCATGCTTCTTTAACAGAGACAGCTGCTGATACAAGGGAACCGCGAGGCAGACCGTGGCGGGAGTCAGCAGATAGCTGATATACTTGGCTCCCTCATAATAGCGGGGATAATCTATGTCCAGAAGAATGAGCACGGCAATGACACAGATGGTTGCGATCAGCAAAGGATTTAAGACGGCCAGCTTAAATTTCTTCTTAAGCAGCAGTCCGGCTTCATATGCGGCAAGGCTGATAAATGCCCCGAAAAATACGGAATTAGTAACGAATTCTTTCAATGTTTTATCCTCTCTGAGTTGTTGATTTGTCTCACTTCGTATTCCGGCAGCGGTTTATCCTGCCCGCTTTTCGGCCTTTTTTTTGATCTGCGGAGGAGGAGCTGAGTTATCAAGCCCGTCACCGCCATCACAATTACGGTGGTAAGTAAGGTGATAAGAATTATTGGTATGCACATGGGTTTGAGGGAAGGCCATGAATCCAAAAGTCCTGCCGCCGCCGGAATAAACATCACAGGCATAATTTCGATGAGAAAAGCGGAGGTTTCTTTCACTTGCTCCGATTTCAATCTTCCTGTACACAAAGCCGTAAGCATCAGGACAAGCCCGTATACGCTTGCGGGAATGGGCAGCGGTATGAATATATGCAGTAGTTCGCCTAGGAACGAAATGCATAAAATAATTGCGAATTGACGTAGATATTTCATAATAATTCCTCTTGTGTGCTTTGAGAGTTATGAAAACTTTTCTCTGTATGCACATGAATTAATGTTTGTAAAGTGGTTTCTTTTCAGTTTGTCTTCTTGGTATCATACTATAGGCATACCAGTTAATGGTTATGACTCTAAAAGCCCTTTCATTTTCTTGTTAGTTGGTATCAACTTATAAGAAAATGGGAAGCAGGTAGCATTCATAGTATCTGACATCATAGAGTATAGTCTCTATTTAGATAAAGTCAATAAAAACTTTTATAAAAACACTGTATTGTAGATTATACTTTGCATAAGATTGATATAAAAGCGGGGGATTACAATAGTTTTAATCAATGTACAAGTTTATCTGAGATTCGCAAGTGGTAATATACGGGACACGTAAGATATAAAACTTGTTGCAAAGAAAAACAATAGTTTAAAAAGTTGCTGTTAAAAAATGATATCATATGGTGTCCAATTCAGGAAACATTTTATATTGTTATATCAAAATTAATCATTAAACCTCCAAAGTTGCTGATAAAATATGAATACTGAAGCGGGTGTGTTTTTTTCAGTTTTTTGTAACGATTTGATTCAGGTGCTTCAAGTTGTACACCAAATCCACAATACATACATCCATTTCTTTTATACCCCATATCATATAATTCAGAGACTTTAACGTGGTATTTTTCAATGTATTCAAGAATATCTTCCTCTGTCCAAAAAGATAAGGGTTTACATTGATTGTCTTTAAACTTGAAGAAAACATTGCAACCATTTTCCAGCCAGTCCCTTTCCCTTTGATGGCTTTCCGATGCAAGAACGCCTAAGATTACGCAGTCCATGCCGAGTTCCTTGGCTTTACGACGGAGAGGTTCTTTTTTGAGCTTATCGCAGCATTTGTCAGAAATGGGAAAATCTATATATTTTTCATATTTTTTAAAATTATTGTTTATATAGTTAATAGAATTTTGTTTGGTATATTCAGTTCGAGCATGTTGATATGTTCTGATTGCATTTGAAATTCTTTTTGAGAACATAGGATAACCATATTTTTTGACTACTTTTTTAAAGGTCCATATTTCGCCATGAGTATCTATTGGAAAGACAGTAATAATATTTGTTCCGTTTTCATTTTTTTCCCATTGAACATGTTTTAGCGTCTCTGGGTACTCATTTGTAGTATTAGCAAATAAATGCAAAATATTAGGATAAAGTTGCTTTGTTATGTGGGATAGAACAGTCGAATCCTTTCCGCCAGAGTACGAAATATAGCATTTCTCTTCACCAAAAATGCTAACAGCTTTGCGAATAAGGAATTTTGTCTGTACAATTTTGGCTTCCAATGGCATTGAACGTAAAGAAGCGAGTATTTCTCGTCGATAGGATAGAAACTCTGTGTGATCTTTTCCACATTTAGTACAATAACGAGAATCTTTGCTATAACGCATTGAATCATCATATATCTCTTGACATGTTTTACAAATAAACATTGTTTGTGCCTCCTTTAAAATAAGTGAATTAACAAAATATTTGTATTTACATTATAATACAAATATTTTGTTGGTCAATAGGCAAAATACATAATTATATTGTGGAAAAATATTCTCCATAGTATAATTAGAAATTGGAAAGGTAGGCTTTTCTATGGAAATTGGAAGTAGATTATCTGAATTAAGAAAGAAATATGGGTATACACAGAAGCAATTAGCGGATGCGTTGAATTTGTCACAACAGATAATTAGTAATATCGAGCGAAATGCAACGGCACCTGATGTAGAATTTCTGCGGGGTGCAGCCGATTTATACAAGATTTCTTTAGATGAACTAATTGGCAGGAGAACTCTTATCGCTGAGGAAAGCAGCTATGAACAGCAGATTTTGAATATCGTTGAAACAATGGACGATACAAAAAAAGAGTTAAGCCTTAGACTGCTCAATGAGGTGGCTTTACAAAGAGGTGATAAGGATGGAGAATAGTTATTTTAATGAGAATACGTTAGAGGAATTGATTGAAGAAATAGAGTATGTATATAAATCTGATGACAGACCTTGGGTTATCGGATATAGTGGAGGTAAGGATTCGACTACGGTAGTTGAACTGGTGTACAAGATGTTATTAGGATTGTCGAAGGAGGAACGTCATAAAAATGTATATATTGTTTCTTCAGATACGCTGATTGAGAATCCTTTGATAAAGATTTACCTAAACAAAATGAACGAACTTTTAGGAGAGGCGGCTAATAGAGATGATTTACCAATAAAGTCAGCAATGGTGACACCGCCTGCCAATAATTCTTTTTGGGCGAATGTGATTGGGCGTGGATTTCCTACTCCTAGAATGAATGGTACTTTTAGATGGTGTACGGACAGATTGAAAATAAATCCAAGCAGTGAATTTATCCAGAGAATCATTGACGATGAAAGAAAAGAAGTAGTAGTTCTGCTGGGGGTAAGAAAGGCAGAGAGCATTGCGCGAAAAAGAAGAATAGAAGGGAGAGAGTTGGCGAATCGTCTCCTTAATCGACATGAGACAATTAAGGATGCGTATGTATATAATCCCATAGTGGAATTGACGACAGAGGATGTTTGGGATGTTCTGCTTCAGTGTGATGGAGGAACAACGCCTTGGGGATCTGATAACAGTGAGTTGGTAAATTTGTATGCGGATGCAGACAGCGGTGAGTGTCCTTTTGCCGGAATCCAGGCTGGAGGGCAAACGCAGAGCTGTGGTAATTCTCGTTTTGGGTGTTGGGTGTGTACGGTTGTTAAAGAAGATAAGTCACTAAAAGGATTTATAAAGAGTGGGCATCGTGAACTGAAGCCCCTTGCCGATTTTAGGACATGGCTTATGGGTATACGGGATATTGACGAATATCGGGAAAAGAAGAGAAGAAATGGGACTGTCTATAAAACAAAACAAGGTGATATGGGATATGGTCCGTTTACATGGGAGGCAAGAAAATTAATTTTGCGTAGGCTTCTGGAAACCCAGAAAAGCATGGGTTATGAACTGATTACCATAGAGGAACTTAAGGCGATTGATGAAATATGGGATCAGGAACTGGATTTGTCACGAAGAACGCTGGTAGAACTTTACGAAGATATTACCGGTGAAAAATTACCTTGGTATGAGTACAAAGAACCACTGATCGATAGCGATACGGTAAATTTTTTGGAAAGATTAGCGGTTCAAAATAATGTTCCGTCAGAACTTGTTAGAAATATGATTTTATCTGTATATCAAAATAAAAACTATTCTAACCAGAGAATGCTCAAAGATGGAATGGAGAGATTGATTAATCAGCAATGGCTTCATTATGAGATAATTGAGGAGATTGAAAATGAAAATCAATAGAGTAAAATTATATAATTTCAGCTCCTACGAAGGCATGAATGAATTTGATTTTGAAATTACAGATAAGAAGAAAAATATAATACTGATTGGTGGTAAGAACGGAGCAGGCAAAACATCATTATTTGCGGCAATCAAGGTGGCGCTATATGGACCCTTGGCATATGGTTATGTAGGTGTAAACCCTCATTATATTTCAAAAATTAAGGATTTAATAAACTCCAAGGCTTTCCAACAGGAAAAAGTAGAATCAGAAATTCAAATAGTTTTGCAGTTAAAAATTGAACGAGACGTAAGAAATTATATTATTACTAGGAAATGGGATTATACGGAGCAGAAATTAGTGGAAGAATACACCGTGGAAAAAGAGGGTATTACATTAGATGAACAGGAACTCTCCTATTTTGAAAATTATTTACTGAGTATTATTCCGCCGGAACTGTTTGAATTTTTCTTGTTTGATGGTGAAGAGGTAGGAAATATTTTTTCTACAAGTGCTTATAATTCTTATGTCCGAAACGCTGTTTTTATTCTTTGTGGCATGGATGTTTTTGAAATTATCAGAAAATATACAAGAAGTCATGTTGCAAAGGGGGATTATGGCGAAAACGATGATTATTTAGAAATGTTTGAAACAACCAAAAATGAAATTGAACAGTTACAAAGAACGAAAAGTGAATTAGAGAAAATTATTGAGGGGCTGAATTCGGAAATAGAAGATATAGGACTTCAACTTATTGAACTAGGTTCTGCCTTTAAAAATGCTGGAGGTATCACAAGAAAGGAAAAGGCACGGTTAGAAGAAGAATATAATCAGGCAGAAAAGGTCAAATCTGAGACATTAGCAAAAATCAAACTATTTGTTGAAGGATTAATGCCTTTCTACATTTTAAAGGACTTTGTAAATCCCATTATGGATCAGATGGATTTTGAGGAAAAAAGCGAGATTTTTTATTATGTTCAACAAAAAGTGAACAAATCTGATATCGAAGAAATCCTTTCTGATAATGTGGGTGAGGAAAAAATTAAGCAATTATTAGATCACTTATTAAGCAAATTCAGGCCTAGAGGATTTAGGGAAGATACGGAGATGCGCTTCGACTTATCAAGGGAAGAGACGGGCAGGATTAATGGCATAATTTCTGCCATTGAGGACTTTAATAGGGAGGCTATGATTGAAAATGTCAAAAGACGTAGAGAAGCGGCCGATATAACGGCGGAAATAAATCGTATCTTGAAAAGTTCGATGAGTGAGGATGAAGTAAATAATTTTGCAAAAAGAGAAAATGCACTTTTGAAAAAGAAAGAAGCCTCCGTGAGCCAATTATATGATGCACAGAGAAAGTTGGAGACAGTTAGGCAGGAACTTTTGCTTAAGGAACAGACGAGAGAAAAGACACTTCAAACGATTAAAAATAATGCACAAAGCAGGCATGTGTACGAATTAAGTTCGGGTTTGTCTCAGATGATGGATCAGTTATTGGAGTCGAAAACAGAAAATATCAGGCATCAGTTAGAAGATACTATTGTAAGGAACTTAAAAACTATATATAGAAAAAATAATTTAATCACGCATATTGAGATAGGTAAAAACTTCGAATTTAATCTGTATCAAGATGAAAATTATAATATAAAAGAGTTATCGGCACTGTTCAAAAATCTTGGTACGCAGGAGTTTTCTGCTTTGATTGGTTCAAAAGGTCAAGAAGCACTGATAAATCAACTTGGAATGGAGTCAATATCAGAAATAAAGGGCTTGAAAGAAATCAGAGATGGTGACAAATCAGTAAGGCTATATAAAAAAATTGAACTGGGCAGATTGTCCAAAGGTGAACGGCAAATATTTATTTTGGCATTATACTGGGCAGTAATAGAAGTTTCAGGACAGGATATCCCGTTTGTTATTGATACGCCATATGCGCGAATTGATGCAAATCATAGACGTGAAATATCTGAGAAGTTCTTTCCTAATATTAGTAGTCAGGTGATTATATTATCTACGGATGAAGAAATTAATGAGGAGTATTATCGCATTATAAAACCATATGTTTCTAAAGAATATTTACTGCTCAATGATGAAAATGAGAACAGGACATCCATAGAGAACCATTATTTTTTTGAGGTATAGCTAATGATATTCAGATTAAAAACTTCCAAGAAGACACAGGAGATTTTTGAAGAATTAGAAAACAGAACTAACTATAAGCCATATACTTTGGTAAAACATGCAATAGCATGGTCGCTAATGGAGAAAACATCTGTACAAGATTATAAATCTGATTCAGATGGATTGGATTTGAACAGGCAGACCATAACAGGCGATAATGAAACATTTTTTAAGGTTTTAATAGAGCAGGTAGAGGGGAGATATTTGTCGGAAGATGAATACTTTCCTAAATATGTAAAAGCGCATATAGACAGAGGAAGTCAATTACTTTTAGATATGTATAATCATGCTGGCAGTATTGACAGGTACATATTACAAGTACTTGGGGAGGGGGATACGGTATGATTTATTTGGACAATAGCGCAACTTCCCCTATAGATGAAGAGATAAGAGATGCAATGCTCCCTTATCTTAGTGAAGAATTTGGTAATCCTTCAAGCAAATATTATTGCAAGGCAACAACTGCAAAGGCAGCAGTGGACAGTGCGCGTGAAAAAGTAGCAAAGCTCATGGGGGCTTCTCCAGAAGAGATTCTTTTTACGGCAGGGGCAACAGAAAGTACTAATTTTATCATCAAAGGATATATGGATTATAGAAGATATTATGGTGATGGTAGAAACCATGTGATTACATCACTTGTGGAACATAAGGCAACTCTAAATACCTGCAGGTACTTGAATGGAGAATTGTATTCTAACAATGATCCCACGATTTCTCTTTCCGGAGAAAGAAAAGTGGTTGACAGAGGATATGAAGCGTCCTATGTCGGGGTAAATCAAAATGGGGAAATAAGTATAGATGAAATCAAAGCGGCTGTTAAAGAAAATACTGCACTGATATCTATGATATATGTAAACAACGAGGTTGGAACGATAAGCAATGTTTCAGCAGTTTCAGAAATATGCATAGGAAACTGTATAGCTTTGCATTCAGATCTAACACAGGCACTTGGAAAAAGAAAGATAGATGTGAAAGAGCTTGGTATAGATTATGCATCCTGTTCTGCACACAAAATTTATGGTCCCAAAGGAATTGGCGCTGCTTATGTAAAATCAGATGCATATGGAATTGAACCGATAACGGCGTTGGTGCATGGGGGAGAGCAGGAATTTGGATTCCGTGCGGGGACTCATGCCGTTCATAATATTGTTGGATTCGGAAAAGCAGCCGAGATAGCTTTACGGGACATGGAACGGAATGAAAGATATATTAAGCAATTAGATGATTTGCTGCTCCATGAAATGGCCAATATAGAAGGAATAAGACCAACAGTAGCACAGGATAAACGTGTGCCGGGCATTGTCAGTCTGCTTGTTGATAGAGATAACTTCCATAATGAACGGTTTATAAAGAAGGTGAGCGAGGATGTTGCGCTGTCAACTGGTTCTGCGTGTAGTGCTGGCGAGCCATCCTATGTAATTCAGGCATTGGGGCTTAAAAACATGGTATCTAAAGTTTTGAGAGTGTCTATCAATAAGTATACAACTGAAGAAGATATCAGGAGATTTACTGAGTTGCTGAAAAAGTACATCTGAGCACTTAAGAGGAAGGGCATGTTATGGCATTGATGATGGACAATAAGCCAACTGAATATAAAGGCGAAGCGATTGTATGGGATAAATTATCATTGCTTTTGCCAAACGATGTAGTTGTGTATAACCATAGGGAAATTATTGATAACCGTGAATTTGATTTTGCGCTTTTGATAAGAAATGTCGGGATCCTTATTATAGAGGTAAAAGGATGGCAGGCAAAATATATTTTTGATGTAAAAAATCCAGATGAGATCATCATGACAGGGGATGCAAAAGTCTGCGGTTCTCCAGAAAAACAGGCAAGAGGATACAGATTTGATTGGTTGAATTTTTTACAAGATCAATTTGGGATAAGTCCTGTTGTTTTATCAATGGTATGCTATCCGTTTATTTCGGAGCAAGAATATAGAAATACAAGGCTTGATATTGTTTCGTCAAAAGATTTTACAATATTTACGGAAGATTTAAGCGCAGCAAGTAAATTGGGTCAAAAGATTTCAAATGCATTTATCAAGAAAAAACCATTAAATAGTACAGCTTTTGATGATGTGGCCGTATCTATGGTAAGACAGTATTTTGAACCATCTTTTAAGGCAAAAGCTGTGCAGGTTTGTGAGGTGGCGGATGCATATTCAATATTAAGGATATACAATCATGAACTGAGTTTTGAGAACATTAAGGAGATAATAGATGCATACTTTGCAGGTACAAAAGTGATATCTTTTGTTAAAAGTGAGGATGATCTTGGAAAGATTGCTTCAGCAGTAACAGAAGAATTGAGAACAAGGGGAATCATTGCAGAAAAGGGAAATGTCAGGCTTGCCGGCGTAGGGGAAGCGCAAGGAGATATCCCATATAGTACCGGAGTTATAAGAATTTTTAATTTGCAAGCATATATATATCAAAGCACAATTGAAGTACAAAAAGAGATTTCTGTGGCAGAGGGAAACTTTTCTGACCAGCAGGAACGTGTCCTTAAAGAAATTGCGGGTGTTACACATTTTAATTTGGAACAGTATAAAGTGGAACATGCAAACGGAGATAAAAATGTTTTAGTACAAGCTGGCGCAGGGACTGGAAAGACCTATTCCATGGTATCCCGTATAGCATATTTGTGCTTGGGCAGACAGCATTATGTAAATAATATTGTTGATGAAATTGCGATGGTCACATTTACAAATGAAGCAGCAGACAACATGAAAGTAAGATTGAAGCAGTATTTTATGAATTGCTATATACTTACCAGGAAGAAAAAGATTTTTCATTACATTGAATCTGTTGACTTGATGCAGGTATCTACCATTCATAAATTTGCTAAAACGGTGTTGCAGAGTGTGGCAATGGAGTATGGATTGGGCACGGAATTTGCAATTTCTGCAAGCGAGTATGCGAGGGAGCAGGTGTATGAAAAATATTTAAATAGCTTCATTGTGAAGAAGCAACAGCAGGAACCAAGTTTTGCACAGCAGTTAAGAATGCCGGTACATAAATTCAGAAAACTTCTGATGCGTTTTTCTCAGCAGCTCTATAACAAAAGTTATGGCGTAAAGGGACTGAAGGCAGAAAGTCTTGGAAAATTTGAAGAGTGGCCCTTTTTTAATGATGTTATCATGGAAGTGATGATACCAGCCGAAGAAGAGTATGAGAATACAATCTTTTCAAAAAATAAGATTGACCTGAAACAGAGTATGCTTTTGCTTAATGATGCTGTCAATGGTGCATTTAAGGAAAAGTGTGAATTGAAATATAGGTATTTGTTTATCGATGAATTTCAGGATACTGATGATGTGCAGATCAATTCCTTCCTTAAATTGCAGAAGGCTATAAAGTCGGCAAAGCTATTTGTGGTTGGTGATTTAAAACAGAGCATATATCGTTTCAGGGGTGCAACTATAAGTGCGTTTGACTTAATTCAAAAGAACAACCAATCGTGGGATGCGTACTCACTGACATCAAATTATAGAACAGATAGCAGACTGCTCAGGAAGTTTGATCATGTGTTTGCCGGAATGGGAATGAGGGGATTTTTGCCATTTGTTCAGGGAAAAGATTCTTTGGATAGTGACATAATAACGAATCTATCAGAGAATGATTTGATAACCAAAATTGAATATGCAGATGAAGATGAAAGAATGGATTTGCTTTTTGCCGAGATAGAAAGACAGAAGGGAATCATAAAAGCTCTGAATACCGGAAACACACTATCTGACAAAGAGAAAATTATTGCGATCTTAGTAAGGGATAATTGGCAGATTCATGATGTTTTAGAGGAGGCAAAGAAAAGAGGCAAGTATATAGAGACACAGGTAGGGGGCGACTTGTACCAACTTACTCCGGCGTTGGATTTATATAAACTGGTGATTGCATTGCTTAATCCAAGAGATCCTGTCAGCTTATTTAATCTTATTGACTCAAATTATGTTGGTATTGGGCTGGATATTCAAGGCCTACATGGCAAAGATAAAGAATATCAGGTAACAAAATTAACAGAAGTTTTAAACCAGTATTTTGAACAGGTATATAACAAAAACTGGATGGAAATTGTGGCCAATACGAGGGTACAGCCAATATTAATGCTTTTGAGGAATCTATATGAGAGTACCCAGCCATGGCATCAATATTCCAGTATAGAAAATAAACAGAAGTTTTATATGGCAAATTATGAGGTGGTTCTTGAAAAAATAATCAAAATGTATAGTGTTGATTATCTTACGCTCAATGTTATAGAAAACAGCTTGCATATTAACATTTTGACAAGGCAGGAGGAGCTTGCCAGAAATATAGAAGCTGAAACAAATGATATCAGAGTGGTTTGCACCACGGTACATAAAGCCAAGGGATTGGAATATGGAACCGTGATTATGCCGTATATGGGAATGGATATAGCATCTATGAAAAAGGCTGATTTAGATGTGTATGTGGAAAAAGGGAAATTAGCGTATGGAATTAGAATAGGAGAGAAAACGGGCAAAAAATATAATTCCAATTATGATATTTCACAAGAACAAAATGAAAGAGTGAAAGAAGAAAGCAGAGTCTTGTATGTCGCGTTGACCAGAGCGATCAGGAATGTTGTCTGGATGAAAGATACAAGATCAAAAAGCAAAATATCATGGCAGAGTTTGATGGAGGTTTAATATGTCGCTATCAATATATACATATAGTAATCCATATGAAATAAATAATGAACCATTTTGGGATTCGATAAAATATTGCGCACATTTTTGTGTTTCGCAGACGATGGTGAATGGATTATCTGCCGTATATGGGGAATTAGCTCATGGACAACTGGCGACAGTGGAGGAATTAGTAGAGGCATTGTATCCATATTGGTTTGACACAAAGACATATATAAAACAATATACAATACTTACTAATATTTTGGATTCTGTTAGTCCCAGATCCAATATTGATGGAGAAAAATGGACAAGGATAAAGCGGTCGCTTAAGTTTAATAAGAGCAGTCTTCTGGACAGTATCAGGTTGATGTTGGAAATGGGCATATCTATTGAAAAAATAAATCTGAAGAAGGTGTCCGAGGAACAAAAGTATTTGATTGCAGCTTATAAGGCTATTGTTCAAAGCAAAGATGCGTATCAATTTGTTTTTGAGCGGAAATTTAGCGAAAGCGAAATAGATCAGGCGTTAAAGAAGGCGCTTGTAGCAAAGGATATACGAAGAAGAAAGAAACCTGAGCCGATTGATAGTGTTGATTGCAATACGGTCATAATACATGGAATTCATCAGTTTACGCCAGCTATTCTTTCTATGATAGAGGAAGTTTCAAGATATAAAAGAGTGGTGTTGCTTTTTAATTACCAGGAACAGTATAGTGAAATTTATCAGACATGGCTAGATGTATATTCCTGTTTTGATACCAATATCAAAAGCCAGTTTAATAATGAATTTAGACCTTCCAACTTATTGCAGGCGAGTTATACAGGAAATGTGTTGGCTGATCAAATGGGACAGTTGGTGAATGGAACAATATCAGGAAAGAATGAAGAACTGAGCAAGGTTGTTGTTACGGAGTTCGATAATGTTACGGAATTTTCCGCATATGTAGCGAAAAGATATGAAGAGGCAAAGCGCAGCATCCAAGCCGATAGAGATGGAAAAGGGTCTGTATTAGCTTATATGAAAGAGCAGTTTTATTCTGCAAACAATTCAGTAAATGATATACTGAAAGTGTATTTCCCGGAACAGTTTGGGGAACGACATTTCCTGGCATATCCAATCGGGCATTTTTTTGTTGCTGTAACAAATATGTGGAACAGTGAAAATGGTGGAATTAAAATAGATAATTTGAACGATATAGCAGAATGTCTGTATTCAGGGGCATTATATGAGGACAATGTGGGTTCTTTGATTACGACTTTTAATACGGCAAAAAATTATTTTTCCAGAGCTACTACATTAGAAGGGAACGGTGAGAGAGAGGGGGTAATTGATCTTTTAAAAAAATTAAAAAAACAGATAGCTAATCTTAATAAGGGGAAAAGCGAGGAACAAGAGCAGCTCAGACGGATGTCTTATTTCAATTTAGATGAGAGTGCAGTTGGAAGCCTGATTACTGCATTAGAAAACTTAAATATAATTGCAAAGCTGTTTTATGAGGATTTTGAAAACCAAGACAATAACTTTAAACATTTTTATGAGAAGATTAAGGATTTTGTAGAACAACAGGTATTACCTTCTGCAGAAGCAGAATCAGAGTTTTACGATATAATTTTAAGATTATTGTCCCGGTTGGAAGAGGTTGAAAAGATTGAGACGACAAGTTCTTTCGATTGCTTAAAAGATACTATGGCATATTATTTGAAGCAGGAAAGTCAGAAGGATGAAAGTGCTAATTGGATTGTTCGAGACTTTCAGCAGATAGATGGTGATGTGTTGAAAAGTTCCACACAAGATGCTGAAATAATATATCATTTTGCATGTGTGTCAGATGCTGATATGAATGTAAAGCGGGAAGATCAGTTTCCATGGCCCTTAAATATTGAGTTCTTTGAGAAAGCATATGAACCGTTGGATTGGAAGTATCAGGTATATGTGAAATCCAGAAAAGAGTTCAAACACTTTAAAAGATATGCCTTGCTTTATGGATTGGAGTTTAATCGCTGCAAATTTAAACTAAGCTATGTCAAAAATGATAATGATAAAGAAAATGAGTTGTATTACATACTTAAACTGTTGGGAGTGCAGACAGAAAAGAACAGGCATGATATAGCCGATGAACAAGGGCAAATAAATTTGCCATTTGATTTAGGTAAAAATGATAGTAATTTTGTGGATATGGATGGATATAGAAGACGTATCTGTGGATACCGTTTTGCTTTGGAATCCTTATTGAATAACGGAACAAAGTATCAGGACAGATTTTTACAGTCAAAATATCTGGAGATAATTCTTGCGAATACTGTTCGCAGTAAGCTGGAGGGGCAGATAGCAACAGAAGCAGTTATGAATAAAGCGCTGGATGAGGCAGTGGAAAGATTTAAGAGGTACTTTAGATTTTTGAACGAATCAGAATTAACAGATATTAAATCAAATGTTAAAAGTGCTGTAATATATCAGGCATTGGAAGGTGGGAAAATAGAGCGATTTCCCAAAGTAAGTGAAAAAGATATTAAGATGATGCAAAAGAAGGAAGAGTTTATTTACCTTCATTTAGAAAATGAGGATGAAGACAATGTTTTACAGGGCAAGTTTAACGATTTAACCGTGGCGGAAAAAAAACAATTTTTACCTGATAATTTATGGCAGATGAATTACAGTAAAGAGGTCGATATCTGGTGTCAATGGTGTGCGGTAAGAGAAAGGTGTCTTGAAAGCTACAAGTCACCTGTTGAAATATATGGGAGGTAAATTGCTTGGAAAGGGGAATGTATGTAAGGTGTCCAATTTTGGACATTGAAGAACCGCGAGACTTCATTGTTGGCAGAATTGTAGAAAAGAATGATTTTGCTGAGACTGTGAAGGTGGAATTTTTTGACCCATTTGGATTTAGAAATTATTATGGGAATATACCAGAGTATGCGGAACTGCCGTATAAATACATAAAGAGGAGTACTTTGCGCCGAGAGGCTTATGTGGTATATAAAAACAGCAGTTATACAATTATGTCAATTGTAAAGAATGAGGAGTGGTTTTTTTACTACATAAAAGAAGAATTTGCAGATAAAGTCATGAAGGTGCGGGAAGATGATATAATTGCGCCGTTTAGTGCGGGGAGGATATCACCTGCAGAACAGCTTAGGTGTTATGAATTTCAAAATCCAGCATGGTATTTTGGACGAAGTGTTGTAAGCAAGACAATAAAAGTACTTGATAATTCTGTATTTGGATTTAAAGAGTTAGCAGGCTGCAAAATATTTCTGATGCCACATCAGCTCAAGACAATTATGAGGTGTCTGCAAGGGAACACTTGTAGATATATGTTGGCAGATGAAGTGGGTATGGGAAAGACTATTGAAGCGGCATCAGTCTTAAAGGTTTATCTGCTTCATAATTCAAAGAGAAAGGTGCTTATAGCTGTACCTCGTCCTTTGGTTGCGCAGTGGAGAACAGAATTACTGATTAAATTTGAAATTATTTCTGGAGAAAATATAAATGATAATTTCATTCAGCTTATTGCCGAGGAAGATATTGGGAACTATATCACAATTAATTGGGATTTTGTAATAGTAGACGAAGCACATAAGTTACTTGCAAACAAAAGATTATATGAATATTTCCATGTTTTAAGTAAAAGGTCGAAGAATATATTGCTATTGTCGGCGACGCCTGTTCAGCAGAAGAGAGAGGCGTATTTATCGTTGCTTAAGCTGATTCTTCCAGAGAAATATGATGAGTTTGAAATAGATGAGTTTCAAGTTTTGGTAGATAAACAAAAAAGTATTACAAAGAGTACATATCTTGTGTTGCAAGATTTTGATGACTATATGGAAAATATAAACGATGCCCTGGATAATGATGAGAGCCCTATAGAAAACGAAGATTGTGCAGAACTTTATAATGACGTAGTAACGGGGCTTAATAAAATATCAAAGTTGATAGAGGATCCTGTATTTTCTACGCTTGTAAATTCGATTGATAATAAAAATGATGACTATGGAAAGAGTGCAATACAGGAGGCACTGTTGTATATTTGTGATAATTATCAGTTGGAAAAAAATATTATTCGTAACAGACGCAGATACATGGAAAATCTGCCGCGGAGAACGGTCAGAGAAATTGAGTATGCACTTAATCCAGACAAGAATACTTATGAACATACCACATATGATTCGATGGTTGATTGGATCAGCGGGCAGGAAATTACGCCGGTAGAATTTGAACAATACTATATTCCTCTTTTAACGTCTTTTTTCAGTTCTTCATGGGCATTTAATCATGAAATTGAAGTACAAAAAGGAAGAGGCCTAACGATAAATACAGACGTGGAAGAGAATGCAAAAGAGTGGTTGCGTGCAGAAGAAAGTATGCTTCAGGATCTGGATAATGTATTGGCTGAACCATATAATTATTCAAGCCGAATTCTGAGTATTGTAGATTTTATTGATCAGGAGGTGTATGAGGAAAAAATAGTCGTCTTTACCAATTATGCCGAAACCTTTGAAAAGTATGGGCATGTGTTAAAGGCATATTTCGGGGAAAATAAAATTGCCCTATTTAGCAAGGCTATGAATGAAAGTGAATTGGAGCTAAGTGTTTACAGATTTCAGAATGATGAGGATTGTAAGATTCTTCTTTGCGATGAAACAGGTGGTGAAGGCCGTAATTTACAAGGTGCGGATTTTGTGATTCATATTGATCTGCCTTGGGATGCAAACGCAATTGAGCAGAGGATAGGACGTCTTGACAGACTGGGACGTTCCGTAGATAAGGATGTGTGTTCTGTAGTTGTTTATGCGAAGGAAACTCTTGAAGAAGAACTTTATCATTTTTGGGATAAGGGATTAAATGTGTTTCACCAGTCCCTCAGCGGGTTGGAAATTATAATGGACGAGATCAATGACAGCATTATCAAGGCTGTAACAAGTGATTTTAGGTACGGAATTTCCAATGCCATATCTGAAATTATTCAGTCATCTCAAAGGATGGAGAAAGAGGTTCGGGAAGAGCAGCACTTTGATTCGGCGGCTTTTATATATGCATCTCTTAATCAGGAACTTACTCGTCTGCTGCATTATTATACTGAAAACGAAAATGAGCTATTTGCAAGTGCGATGCTGGGGTGGGCAAATCTGGCGGGATTAAAAGGGGAATTTGGTAAAAATGGAATTGTTCGGTTTAATGAGAATTCCTTTTCAATTAAGTCAGCTGAGAATTCTATGTTGATACCGCCAAACTGGATGGAGTATATTAATCGTGCATCTAATGCATTTGTCAGAAACATTAGAAAACTATATGAAGAGAGAACAGGGAGAACAGTATCGGCCGGAAACCGGGAGATCGTAGGCACATTTAATCGAAAGGTTTCGATTGAAAATGATTATTTGCATTTTTTTGCTCCGGGAGATGAAATCTTTGATTGTATTGTAGAGAATGCCATGAACTCGTATAAAGGCACTTGTACGGCAATAGCGATAGAAGCCGATTTTGAGTGGAGAGGTGTGGTTTATACATGGAATCTTTATCCGAATGAGCAGTTATTGCTTGAAAAGGGAATATCGGTAACTGCCTTACGCCAATATAAGAACTATGTTTTGGTAGATCAAATTACCACAGCAATCAGCACTCAAAAGTATGAACAGATTCCGGCTGACAGAGTAATTCGTCTGATGGAATCTGTTTCAAGAGAGACAACAGGACAAATTAGAAGCAATGTTGTACATTTAGGGCGTCGTTCTGTAAAATCTGACTGGCTGCATATAAAGGAAAAATATGGGTGTTCGAACGTGGAGTGGTTCAGGCAATCATATCCGGCAGACAAGTGGTCAAATTTTATAGCGGCTTCTATGAAAACGGCAAAGGCACAGGTAAAAGAAAAAATGAAATTGAGCAGTAACCTTAAAATGGCCGCGGCAGATATTGAACAAACATTAAATGCAGAAGTAGCACAGGCAAAATTTTTTGGAGTCAACGCAAGGGAAATTGCTAGAAAAAGGGAAATTTATGAGACAGTATTGGAAGCGTTAAGGACTACTAAGGTTGAATTGGAGGCGGCAGCATTTGTAATGGTGAGGAAGACACATGGATAAAGGGCAGATACAAGAGTGTATACAAAAGATATTGGATGGCAAAATTGGTGGAATGAGTAAAGAAAGATATCCCAATGGAAGCCTTGAGAAGCATTACTATATGTCTGCATATAGACTTGCAAAGTTTATTAAGATGTATAGATATAAAAGGATAGCATTGGGAGATTTGTTGATATCACTTAGAAATTATCTGCTGTTATTTCAAACTGCCGTCATCTTGCCTGTCGATATAGATATTAGTGAGAATCCATATGGATTGCGTATAGATTCTGAAGGAGGTTGTTTTGCAACCCTTAATCTGCCAGGATATCTGGACTCAGATATTATTGAACAGGGCTTTATGGCTAATTATGTTGAACCAGTAAAAAGTAACAAATACTTTCTCGGTGTTACCCCCAATATCTATAGGTTGACAGGATTTCAACGATTTAAGTCAATCAGACAGAAACTGGCAGTAACAGGAGCCTTAAATATGCCAGAAGGTTACACGGTATTGGTATCGCTTCCAACAGGGGGTGGAAAAAGCTTGATTACCCAAACTATGGCATACCAAAAAGAAGAGGGTTTGACTATAACCATAGTGCCTACAGTATCTCTTGCGCTGGATCAGGTAAGAGTGGCAAATGACAATATAAGAATTGCCTCGGAGAAAGAAATTGCCTGCTATTATAGTGCGATGGGCCGGGAAGAAAAGAGGAGCATTATAGACAGAATCAAAAACAGGAAACTTAGGCTGCTGTTTATCTCGCCGGAAGCACTTATTAAAAATACGGAATTTAAACAGGTGATTGATGATGCAAATGAGGTAGGATATTTAAGAAACATTATTATTGATGAGGCGCATATAGTAATAGAATGGGGGAATTTTTTTCGGGTGGATTATCAGTGCTTAGAACCTTGGAGAAACAACTTATATGAAAGAAATCCCAAATTAAAAACAGTATTACTGTCCGCAACATATGAAAAAAATACGGTGAAAGTATTACAAAGTATGTTTTCCGGCGGAGACAGGTGGATTGAAATCCGTTGTGATGCACTTAGAAGGGAACCTCGGTTTAGCTTAGTTATTGCAAAATCAATGAAAGACAAGAATATCAAAACCAAAGAATTGCTTAGATGCTTACCAAGACCGATGATAGTATATGTGATGAGACCGGATCAGGCTGAAAGAGTAAAGGAGGCAGCGGCAGAGATAGGCATTACTAATGTAGAGACTTTTACGGGTAAAACGAAGGCGGATGAGCGGTCAAGGATTATTGATGAATGGTCTGAAAATGAATTTGATATTATTATTGCTACATCAGCCTTTGGCGTTGGTGTAGATAAAAGCGATGTGCGGACAGTATTGCATTTGTATGTTCCTGACAATCCTAACACATATTATCAGGAGTTGAGCCGGGGTGGCAGAGATGGGCTTCCAAGCTTAAGCGTAATGTGCGTATATCCCCAAGAGGATTTAGAGTCGGCATTTGCAATGACTGATAAGGTATTAAGCAGTGAGAAAATTCTGGGCAGATGGGATAGTATGTTGAACAGTCCAACTTCTCATAGGGATATGGATACATGTACATTGGATACATCAGTAAAGCCCAAATATAATAGTGTTGATTATGCGGAAGATGCCAGTCTGGCAGATCAAAGATGGAACATTTATGTAATTTTGCTTTTGCGGAGATATAATCTGGTAAGGGTTTTGGACATGGTAGTCGAACCCCAAATACAAACTTATTCTATCAGAGTTTCTATTTTGGACAAGCGGTTATTGCAAATAACAGATGATACAAAACTTTTAATTGAAGATGTGCGGACAAAGGAGTGGAATAAGAACGAAAAAGATTTTAGGATGATGAGCCGTGCAGTGCAGCAGGGAAGCAGAGTCTGTTGGTCAGAGATGTTTTATAATACAACTTACAGCAGGGTTTCTGAATATTGCGCTGGATGTAATAACCACAAGAACATAGTGGATAGTGACCCAATGCGTTTTGAATTGGTGAAAAAAGTTCTGGCGCCGATTCACGGGCATTCGGCTGAATTGGATAATGTTTTTGCCGGTTCGAATGAAGCAATTTTGTTTGTGGATACAGAAAACATTGACCTTATTGCTAAAATAATTAACTCAACTTTCCCAGCACAAATTACCGAACATTGCCTGAATAAATATTGGCTGGGATGCTATCCAGTCGTTAACTTTACTTTTCAGTATTTCTGTGATATCGGCTGACACCATTGATGCTATATCTACAAACA
>CAJUTJ010000175.1 GCA_910589655.1 uncultured Acetatifactor sp.
CACCTTGGCTTGTCTGATTTTTCATCTGCTTCGTTGTCGTCAATCGACGTAGCCACCGCTACGCCTCATTCCTCCGCCTTGCATATGAAATAATCATTCTGCGCCAATGTATCAGAAATTAATTATTCGTTGTACTAGAATTCTGATAATACAGGTGACGGAATACCCGTAACACATGATATATATGTTTGTTTCTCTCTTATCAAGCGTTCAATATACTTCTGTCGTGTTTCTTCTTGGTTCAAAACACTTTCCTCCCTATCTAAAAAATAGACTCTCGGAATCTCTAAGCCTTTATTTATCAGACTTCTGAGATCCCATTTTTTCTCCACCTTTTTTCAAAAGGCGCTTGACAAATGCCACAAAATCTGCAGCGCTTCGCGCCTCTTAATTAACAAGGCATATACCCACAAGCCTTGATTTTACGAACTTTTGCAGATTTTGAGTGGTGAAAAAAGGCGTATTTGCGTTGTAATGTGGTCTGGTCACATATTATCGTTAAGAATCACCTGTGATGAATTCATCACAACCAATTTGTTTATTGTCTTACCTTATCGAATATAATAGAATATCCTCCGTCAGATTAAAGCAACGTAGGGATAGTCTGGTGATTGCCTTTCCAGAAACGGAAAGGAGGTACATATGGACACGTTAGTAACATTAATGCTGCTATTGGTTGTATAAGCAGTTCTGTTGTACCTTTACAATCACCATAAAAAGTAAATCGGCTACCTCCTACGGCAAAATAGGGGTAGCCTGTTAAAACTTAAAATCACCATTATTAAGTTTCCGGTGACAATCATCGGAAACGGCAAATATACTTTGATTGTTTCTATCCTGATTAAAACTGCCTACTTAATTATTTCAAGTGGCAATTTAGGAAATGGGGATGTTTCAGAACTATTCTGGCATCCCTGTTTTTTGTGTGTTTCTGATGGCTATGTAAAATTGATCCACTTAGACAGAATGGGATAAATGGGCTGTTTTTACATCTAATACCACAACTTGTCGTTTTGCTTATTTCACCTGAATATTTTGTATAGAAAACATCCCCTCTTCTTCCATAATGTATTCATTCCTACAGACAAAACAAATCTCTGAAATCTGCTTTAGCCCATCTATATTCATATCTTTTATTGCTATTTCAATATTATTGGCACCTTGATTTAGTTTAAATTTATGACTCTTCAACAATTGGTGTGTCTCATGATATTTAAATTCTATATCAATATCTGTCAAAGAATCCGTATAACTATAAATTGTACACGCAAATTTTATATCAACATTTGATTGCAAAAAGTTATAAAAATTAAAGGTTCCTGGAAATTTGAATACCAAGCTTATAAATTCTGGACGTTTATCTCCGCCGTTTGCAAATAAATTAAAATTAACAATATGCGTGTTATTATTATGTATATGTTGGATTGCATTGGGGTTATTAAAGTCTGAACAATTTGGTAAAATAATGGCATTATCCAATATATTTTCTGAATTCATGATCATATTATTAATCCTACTTACAAAGGCAAATATGTCACAATTCATAATTGCAGATTCAGATATTAAATCTTTTTTAATCATTAACCTTAAAAAATTCTGAATATCATCTATGTCATTTAATGCTGATGTCTGTAAATGAGCCAACGGCGTTCCCAATAATGCTTCACTACGTGTAATGGGAGATATGCAAAACGGCAAAATATAATACTTCTTCTTTTGTGATGCGCTCTTTGAATATGCATAGCCTAATTCTATTAAGCAATATTTACTCTCAATATAGTTTTTACTTATTAATGGGATAAAAACATCACTATTACTTAACCCGTTCTCTATACATTGTACAAAATCTTCACCCTGATTTATTGATCCTGATATAGATGAACAAAACACATCTATGTCCATGCTCAAATTTTTCAAAAAGAAACTCAACGCTTTAGCTATTTCTGCATCTTTACTTGAATGGCTTACAAATACTTTCATATTATAATCTCCATGTATCTATTTAATATATAGAAGATTCTATCATTGATTACATTTTAATGCAATAACAGTTTTATATACTAATTAATAATCCTAAAATGAAATTTTAAATTCCATCGTCCCCTTATACGGTGGAATTTAAAATTTCAATTTTCGACAGCAAAGTACCTTGATAACTGAATAGACTTTACATCTGGATTGTGATATACTTCTTTATACAGGAGGTACAAGCATATGACCGATAATGAATTATTACTTGCTATCTATAATGATATACAATCAATGAAAGATGAGTTAGAGACAGTAAAGCGGGATGTTAAGCACTTGAAAAAAGAAGCAATTAAAATGCAGGCTATGGATGAAGCGATACTTGATGAGGCCGAAAGAGTACATGGCATTTTAGATAAGCACAAAGAAGATAAGTCAGTACACACCGCATAAAGCAAACATAACCAAATAGCCGAATATATCACATAAAGACGCAAACGAGTATTACAGCACCACATTTCATGAATCAGTACATAGTACCATGAAAGAAGGGCGTTGTAACCGCTCTGAAGACAGAAAAAGCAAGCTCGCAGCCTTTGGCAGTAGCGAGCACAGCAAAGAAGGATTAGTTGCGGAGATTGGAAGCGCAAGCCTTATGAATATCATGAGAATTGAAACAAGCAAGAGTTTTCTCATCAGCAGCGCCTATATTCAGCATTGGCTTTCAGTATTAAAGAACGATGTGAAGTTCATTGTATCAGCTTCAAGCAAGGCAGAAAAAGCAATTAGTTATATTATGGGTGTAGCGTGATCAATCGTAAAAAACAGAGTGTAACCGCTAAAATAGAAGCTACTACACCCTGTTGGTTTTGGGATATGGTCAAATATATAAGTTTGGACGTTCACAACCTTTTCTCTATGTCTATTTATGCGGTTTATTTGGTTTATTTTCGGATTTTTATTGCATTGGCGATAATTTCAGAAAAATGGCTGTATAGGCGTTTAAATGCGTCTGTGGTATGATTCTGTTGGGATAGGCAGGCGGTGGGGGGAAAGGTATGTTTCAATTTAAAAACCCCCAATGCCATACATAGAGTATATCTCCTGTAAAATTAGGTTATCACTCTTTTCTCTAACCTTTTATATTAATCAAAGTATACCAATAATTCCTAAAACAACACCACATACAAGACCCACAATAATCAGATTCTAAATAAATCGTAAATCACCTGCTATTTGATGTAAATCTTTATAATACTGGCTATTGAACTGTACTTCAGATTTATAGATTTCTTTCCCACATTTAGGGCATTTCCCTAATATATCTTCAAAATATTCTTCACATTCAGGACATTTAATCAAAGCCATAACGATCCTCCCATAAGATAACATTTTTTTACATTATACTTCACATATGCACCAATTCCCACAACTTTCTATAATAGCAAACAGTATAGATCTGTGGATTGCCATACAGGGAGTACTTATTAATCAAAAAAATTAAGTACCTAATATATATACTCTCACCTATATAAAATCGAGAAAATAATCTGCACATCATATATAGGCAAATAATATTTACCCAGCAGCATTACAAAGCAATTCTGGGTATCTCAACTCAGGACACCATGCAAGGGGCGGGGGAGTATGTAAAAATCTGAAAATATAAATCGGCATATATACGGTATACCCCCTATAAAAATCAGCCCGCTTTTACATGCTTTATTCTATATGTTTGCTTCCAATCCTTTAACTCACAAATGATTTCACTTATTTCAATTTTAATAGATTGTTACTTTTTCATATTTTGACCAAGATTAAAAGCATATGTAAATACTTCTTTATCATTTGCCATTTCTATATCTTTGATATTATCTTTCCCTAATGGCATATGGCTATTATCTTCTAAACACAATTCAAATATAAACGGATCATCTTCATCACCCGGCATGATCTGGCCAATATACATCATTATCTACTGATGTAACATTAACAATGTCTGCATGTTTGAAATAATTATTATTATGTGCAATAGCCCTGATATTTTCCATACTGTTTTATTCCTCCGTAAATTGTTTCATTGTTAATTCATTTCCTGTTTTCTTGAATTTCGATCTTACAGAGTATTTGATTGCTCTGTAGCGGCAATTATTTAACACATATACTTTCGTGTTAATTTAATCTCATTTTATCTTTGAGTACCGAATATTTCATTCATATATTCCGGTTCTGGCGTTTTCACCTTAATAAACTTTCCGTCTTTGTCCGTTAATACGATATCTGTCTTCATTTGTATTATATCTGAACTTCCACACTCCTTCCGCATACGATCTTCCTCAATTTCATCAATAACAACCTTCAAATGGTTATTTACAATTCTGGATAGAGCGTTAATATCTATTTCTCCATATAAACGTGACAATCTGCTTATATTTTCTTCGGTAATGATTGCTACTCTTTCACTTAATTTCACTATGTAACCATATCCTCCAATTCTTTTAATGGACAATTACCTCTTACTCTAAATCTTTCCTGCTGCTTATGTGCTTTGCCATAATTCTTAGTTTCTCCTATTCTTCTGTTTCTTCTATATTTTCTAAATCTTCCACGATTTCTTCTTCCGGTAAATCGGCATCCTCTGGTAATTCCGCATCTTCCGGGATATACCCGCTATTTTTCAGGGTATCCATCTGCTGTCTGCTGAACAGGGTTTTTGCCAGCCCGTAGATACCATTGTCAATATTCTGCAGTAACTGCCTGTTCATACTTTCTTTGATAGCATGGTTACGGGATATCCTGAGCTTTGTGCAAGGTGGATTCCCGCCTTCTTTATTACATGGGGGCAGACCATAGGAAAGGCGTGTCTTTATCTCCGGGAATATCATCCTACTTTTAATATCTGTACACGTTCTCCGTTCATCATTGCTTTGTGAACCTCTTTTGCATACATGTCCAAAATCTCTTTGATCATGCTCTGCTTATAGATATTGTCCTCTCTGTTATAGATTCTTGCCGCCATCTTTCCAGCGGATAATGCATCCTTGTATGCCATTTTTGTTCTGTTCCTCCTGATTTTAATTAATCTGTTTTTGGTTTTTACTGTTTAATTGTCATTATTAAGTTGTTTTGTCAATGAAATGCGGTTTTTATGTTATGGTAGTTGGGTGAATAGAGATATAAAATATTGGTTGGAAACATTATCGTGGAAAATGTTGGGGTTGTGGTACTCTGAATTATGGAATTATAAGGTTAACGGTGTACGGTTATGCATGGTGTATAATTGTATGTGGGTTACGGTACACCGTTATATTTGTGCAATGCCCCTGTGGCGCTCTGTGAGGCTCATACAGGGGCGTATATGGATGGTATTGATTATTATTCTCCCTGTTTGCTTTTTCTGCTTTTGCTTTACTATTTGCCATGGAATTTTGGCGCATTAAAATAAATCCACTATCAATCATATTTCTATAACTGATAATGGACTTATTCAGATGTCCAATATTTAATTATGGGTATTGCTATTTATACCAAACTCTTTTTGCGGTTACTACACAATCACTACACCATTTCTACACCAATTTGCTATGAATATATATATGGATATTTATAGAGATTCATAAAGCTTAACAAACCTCAAACCCTGATAATATGCGGATTTATTGAGATATATGGACTTATATGAGCTTATATATTTTTACAAAAATCCCATAAATACTATTTTCATACGCAAACCTCCCTGTCACTTTTAATCCGAACGGAACATGTCTCTCCCGGGAATCACTCTTCCTCTTCCTCTTCATCATCATCATAATGTACGTCTTGAAGCGGCCCCTCGGCCTTCTCCACATAAAGATGCCCGTCCAAATGATCCAGCTCATGGCAGATAGCACGCGCCAGAAGCTCCGTCCCTTCCACCTCGATTTCCTTCATGCTGACATCCAGAGCTACGGCCTTCACATAATTCGGCCGTGTCACCACGGCACATTTTCCCGGCACACTGAGACAGCCCTCATTCCCCGTCTGTTCACCGCTGGTCTCCACAATACGGGGATTAATCAAAATATAGGGATCCTCTCCGGTGGTGTCTATGACTACGATACGCTTTAAGATTCCCACCTGAGGAGCCGCAAGACCCACTCCGTTGGCATCATACATAGTTTCCAGCATATCTTCTATCAGTTCCTTAATCCGGGGGGTCATCTCCGTTACCTCCCGACACTTCTTAGTAAGTACCTCATCACCCATCTCGCGAATATTACGAATTGCCATTCTCTTTTTCCTTTCTTATATTTAGTTCCCTACGCATTTGTGCCCATATGGGGAAGAAATCTTACCCGCTGCGCGGCTAATATTTCTTCCGGGCACATATGCTCCGGGAGAGGTTTTTTAGTTCCCTACGCATTTGTGCCCGACTCACATACACTATAATGTGTTTATGGGGTCGAAATCGAATTGCACCGTCTCGTTTGACGGCGGCATTTTCTGTATTTTTTGTTCCAATATGTCTTTTATTTGTATCAGTTTATCATATTCCGGGCTTTTCACATAGAATACAAATCTAAAAATATCATTAATTCTTCCGATGGAGGCAGGCGCCGGACCGATCAGCACTGTTTCGGCTCCGGTTCTTCTGCTGCCTTGCCGGGGCATTCCGCCGACTCCTGTCTCGACGGCCAGCCGCTCTGCCAGCTCCTTTCCCCGCTCTTCCTCTTTAGAAAAAATCTGTACCGCCAGCATATGTGCGGCAGGAGGATACCCCAGCATCTCCCGGTAAAGAATCTCCTCGCTGTAAAAGCTCTCATAATCCTGTCGGGCGGCATTCACCACGGCATAATGGTCGGGCTGGTAAGTCTGTATCACCGCCTCCCCCGGAAGAGTTCCGCGCCCCGCACGCCCCACTGCCTGCGTCAGCAGCTGAAAGGTTTTCTCTCCTGCCCGGTAATCTCCCGCACTCAGGGAAATGTCGGCGGCCAATACTCCCACCAGCGTCACCTTCGGGAAATCATGTCCTTTCACAATCATCTGGGTTCCGATAAGCACATCCGCCTGTTCGTTGGAAAAAGCGGAAAGAATCCGCTCATAGCTGTCTTTTGTCTTCGTGGTATCCGCATCCATGCGCAAAGTGCGGACATCAGGGAACATCTCCCGGAGCTTTTCTTCTATTTGCTGTGTCCCCGCACGGAAACCGCTGATATATTTAGAGCCGCACTTAGGGCATCCGGCAGGGCGGGGCTGGCTGTACCCGCAATAGTGGCATACCAGCATACCGTTTCTGTGCTCCGACAGCGATACGTCGCAGTGGGGGCATTTGATTACCTGTCCGCAGGCTCTGCAGGAGATAAATCCCGCATACCCCCGCCTGTTTAAAAAGAGGATGCTCTGTTCTCCCTTTTTCAGACGATCCGCCAGAAGCTCCTGAAGCTTTCTGCTGAAAATAGAGCGGTTCCCCTCCCGCAGCTCCTGCCGCAGATCTACGGTGTAAACGGCGGGAAGCCGTCCTCCCGTGAGACGCTCCTTTAAAGTCATCAGCTTATATTCCCCCATCTCCGAGCGGTAGTACGCCTCCATGGACGGAGTGGCGGAGCCTAACACAACACTGGCACCGTGGAGCCTCGCCACCTCCAGCGCCGTCTCCCTTGTGTGATATTTGGGAGTGGATTCACTCTTATAACTCCCCTCATGCTCCTCGTCCATAACTATGATTCCGATCTGAGGAAAAGGAGTAAACAATGCCGACCTTGGGCCGATGATAATGTCAATCTCCCCCGCCTTCGCCCTCTCGCATTGATCATATTTTTCCCCGGAAGAAAGGGTTGAATTCATGACGCTCACCCGTTCCCCGAAACGTCGGTAAAATCGCAGCAGCGTCTGGTAAGTGAGGGCAATCTCAGGGATCAGGACAATAGCCTGTTTCCCCCTTGACAGCATCTCCTCGATCAGCTGCATGTAGACCTCCGTCTTACCGCTGCCGGTAATCCCGTGGAGCAGATAAGTATCCGGATTCCCGCCGTCATAATCTTCCATAATCTCTCTGACGATTCTCTGCTGCCCGCCGCTCAATATGTTTCTGTTTTCCTCCGTTCTTTCCAGCTTCACCGGATTCCGAAAAGAGGAGGAAGATACCACCTTGATTACCCCCGCCTTTTCCAGACCGCTTATAGTCTGGGCGGAGACACCCAGCTTTCCCGTCACCCATTCCTTGGGAATGGATTCCTGATCCGCCAGCTCCCGCAAAAGTCTGGCCTTTGCCGTCTGCTTCTTTCTCTCGCTCTCTCCCAACAGGGAAAGAATCTCCTCTCTGGTCATCAGCCGCCGGATGGTCTTACGTTCCAGCTTCCTGACAGACTGCTTTGCCGGCAGTACCGTTTTCAAAGCCTGAATCATGGTGCATCCGTAATTGCGTCTGATCCAGACGGCAAGGGCAATCATTTTGTCTTCCACGTCCACGCCGTTTTCCGCAATATCGTGAATCTCCTTCATTCTGGCGGGATCAAACTTGCAATCCCCTCCCAACCCTATGACGTAGCCCTTGATCAGCTTATTGCCGGTTCCGAAAGGAACGGTGACACACATTCCCGTATCCAACGTTCCCTGAAGCCTCTCCGGCACACGATACTGAAAGCTCTTATCCAGTTTTTCATGTGAAATATCCACAATGATATCCGCGTACAACTCCGCCACAGCTCCCCTCTTTAATCTTTTGTATTTCCGTGCATACCGTTCTAACGGCAACACCATCTATGAAAACCATACCGCAGCCGGCAATGGTATTTCGCTGACACGTCCAGAACTCTGTCAAATATGTTCCAGTCCGCCGTCCAGAAGCTCCTTTATGATAACCCGCTCGTCCATGGGATACTTTTTCCCCTTGATTTCCTGATAATCCTCATGGCCCTTTCCCGCAAGTATAATGATATCGCCTTCCTGTCCGTGGGAAATGGCATAAGCAATGGCCTCTCTGCGGTTACAGATCTCCACGTATTTTCCTTCCGTCTTAGCCATGCCTTGTTTGATATCGTCGATAATAGCCTGAGGATCCTCGTCTCTGGGATTATCCGAGGTAAGTATCGTAAAATCCGCCAGCCTGCCGCTGACTTCCCCCATTTCATAGCGGCGTAGCTTGGAACGGTTTCCCCCACAGCCGAACATACAGACAAGACGCTTGGGATGATATTCCTTCAGAGTCACAAGAAGACTCTCCAAAGCCATGGCATTGTGGGCATAATCAATCAACAGCGTAAATTTGTCGGAAACCTTCACCCTTTCAATCCGCCCCTTCACCTGAGATTCCAGCAGCGACTGCCGGATCACCGGCACCTCCACTCCGAAATGGCGGCAGATAGCGATGGCACAGAGGGCATTATATACACTGAACTGCCCCGGCATGGGGATTTCCGCGTCAAAATCCATCAGACCCGCCACATGAAAATCCACTCCCAGCTCTCCCGAGCCGTGAACCAGCCGGGTCTTTTCGGCCCGGAGCATACAATTCCCGCCCAGTCCGAAAGTTTCCAGTTTGCAGGTATGTCCCTTGGTAACCTGCCCCACATGCTCATCATCGCCGTTCACAATTCCCACTTTACACTGCCGGAACAAAAGCCCCTTACATGCCGTATACTCTTCAAAGCTATCATGTTCATTAGGGCCGATGTGATCCGGCTCCAAATTCGTAAAAATACCATAGTCAAAAACAAATCCTTGGGTGCGGTGCAGTTTCAGCGCCTGAGAGGACACCTCCATGACAACCGTGTCCATCCCCGCTTCCACCATTCCGGCAAAATCCTGCTGCAGCAGAAGGGATTCGGGTGTGGTATTTTCCGCGGCAATATGAGTGTCTCCGATTATGGCTTCGATGGTTCCCACCAACCCCACTTTAAAGCCCGCATGTTCCAGAATGGACTTCACCAGATAAGTGGTGGTGGTCTTGCCCTTTGTGCCGGTAATGCCGATAATCTTTAATTTCTCTGCGGGATGCCCGTAGAAAGCGGCGGCAATAAAGGCCATGGCATAACGGGTGTCTTTTACCCGGATCACCGTCACGTCACCCGCTTCCGCTCCCTCCACGGGTTTGGAAGTGACCAGCGCTGCCGCTCCCCGACTCACCGCTTCCCCCGCTTTATCGTGACCGTCAAATCTGGCTCCCTCTATGCAGAGAAACAGGCATCCGGGACAAACTTTATGAGAATCGTTTACCACTTCCGTAATCTCCCTGTCCACACTTCCCTGTATGCATTCATATTCTAAATTTTCCAATAATGCTGTTAATTTCATTCCCGTCTCCCTATTTGTTTCTAAATTCTTTTTAGACATTCCATATTATTTTACTCTAATTTGCCCGTTTCTACCACCTTTTTTTTGTTCAAATTAAGATCCCGCAGACCGCAAAAGTTACCGTGCACTCGCTGTCGCCGCGAGGTGTTTTCACGCTGTTTCTGCGTGATAAACCCGAAACAGACATGCGCGAAATCGCAAAACAAGGGCCGCAAACCGGAAGAATGCTTTTCAAACATGCTCTTTCCGGCCGAAAACGGATTTACAGAGTGTAGTAATATAATGCCTTGAGCAGCATTTCCACGCGAAAAGACCCCGGTATACGCCGAGGCCTTTCGCAATTTTCTTATGAGGGGGGAGATAGTGAGTTCATCAACTATCTGAGATACATAATAAACGGTAAATGTGTCTAAACTGTGTTCAATTTCTAAGAAAAAAATAAAATAAATCTGAAAGGGAAATAAAAAGTATATATAAAGATATTTTTTCAGAAAGAGGCTTCCTTTTTCTTCCATGTAAAATATGCCCTAAAAAGTGCGATTTATGCCAAAGTTATTCCTTTTTCCGGCTAAAAGCAATATGATTCATTTGACATAATTGCAGTCCTGCTGGTAAGATTATCAACAGAATCAACACCTCTCAAAGCGAATACTTATTGTATTTCAAAACCGATTTTTTGACAGGAATGGCTGTAAGCAAAGGAGGATTTTCCATGCAAAAGACATTTATCAAATATACTTTTTATATCATAACCGCTGCCGTATCCATCATTCTTTTTATTAATTTCTTATTCAATGTACATTGGCTGGAATCTAAGCAATTTGACACTTTTTATGCAAAAACAGAGCAAATGATACACACCTTGGAAAACAATCAGGCCGAACTGATGCTTGTGAGGGAAAATCTCGACGAAGATTACCTCACAAGGGCAAGGGCTGCCGCATACGTGCTGGAAAATCAGCATGAAATCTCCGTGGATACGGAAGAGCTTCAGTATCTGGCCGCCCTCCTGAACGTGGATGAGCTGCACATTATTGACAAAAACGGCATTATTGTATCCGGATCCGTCTCCAAATATGTGGGAATCGATATGGCAGATCATGACCAGACCCGACCCTTTCTCGATTTGATCGGACGGGGCGAGGAAGGCGCCTATCTGATTCAGGAAGCACGGCCCAATGCTGCGGAGGGAAAAGTCATGCAATATGTGGGAGTTGCCAGAAAAGGACAGGACGGTGTCGTTCAGGTAGGCTTCACCCCTACCAGACAGCTTGCCGCCCAGTCCCGTAACACATATGACTATATTTTCTCTAAATTTCCCACGGATATCGGGGAGGAGCTTTTTGTTGTGGATACCTCTACCGGAGACATTCTGGGACATTCCGGCGGACTGGACAGGGAATTTGATGCGGATTGTTACCGTCTGAGCCTGCTTCTTGACTGTGCAAAAGGCTCTTATCAAAAAGGGCTGAACGGCAAAACCATGTATGTGGTCAGCAGAGAATACAATGATGTCCTGCTGTGCGCCGCACTCCCCCTCAGTATTCTCTATCAAAAATTATGGGGAAATGTCTTTACCGCTTTTATCTATCTGTTGTTCATTGAAGTGGTTATTATGTTCCTGCTGAATTATCTGGTCAAGAAAAAAGTAATCAACGGCATTCATGGCATCTTAGAAAATTTAAGAGCCATCACCGACGGAAATCTTGACACCAAGGTCACTGTCGGCGGAAACCGGGAATTCGAAGAGCTGAGCGGAGGCATCAACGCCATGGTAAAAAGCATTGTCAGCCTTTCCGACCGCATTTCTTCCATTATAGAAATCAGCGGCATCCCTCTGGCGGCTTTTGAGTATGAGCGAGGCATCAATCATGTGTTTGTAACCTCCGGTTTAAGCAAATTATTGAATCTGACGGAAGAAAAGGCTGCCGAGCTTTATCAGGATTCCACTCTGTTCGACCAATACATCCGCACCGTTACCAAAAACCCCGTAAAGGGCGAGGAGGACATTTACGAGATAAGCAGCGGTAAATATGTCCATATTTATCTGTCGGAGTCCTCCGACGGATATCTGGGAATCATAACCGATGTGACCAAGGACACCTTGCAGAAGAAACAGCTGTATTATGAAAATACCCATGACCCCCTCACCGGATTGTATACATTCGACTATTTTAAAGAGTTATCCGCGGAAGTATTGTCGAAAGCAGGATCATCCAAAGTCTCGGCCGTAGTCATGTTGGATTTGGATCATTTTAAAAGCATTAACGACACTTTTGGGCATGACGCCGGGGACCGTTATCTCCAAGGATTCGCCAATGCTATGATGACCATGCCTGAAGAGCATTTTCTATGTGCAAGGCGTTCGGGGGACGAATTTTGTATGCTGATTTTCCATTGCGGAAGCAGAGACGACATTATCCGGTATCTGAATAACTTCTATCTGACGCTCCAAGAAAATGAAGTGGCTTTATCCCATACACATTCTACGGCCATCAGTGTATCCGGCGGATTTGCTCTGGCAGATACCAACGGCGACAGTATCACGGAGCTTCTGAGCCATGCGGACGAAGCGCTTTACGAAGTAAAGAAAACGACCAGAGGAACCTATAAAGAATATGTGGGCAGCGTTATCCTTTAGCACTGCCGGATCTAACTTGTTTCATCTATAATAATGCGCGTTTAAAAAATCATTCCCGGGGTACAATCCCCGGGAATACATTTTTCAGACACGCTCTGAGACGTGCCGAATTAATCGACACAAGGTAACGGTTCTCTCTTCAGCAATAATGCTGCATTACATACTGTAGCTCTGTCTTCCCCTTGTAGGTATTCAATCCCAATTGGTAAACGGCTGAAACCGGAAAGCTGCCTCTGCCGGCGTAAAGTGCATTCTCGCTGCCTGCACCGAATTTTTGGTTCAGGAACGCTCCGAATTTATCCAAGTCCCCGAAGAACACAAGCTGCCTCTCCTCCCCTTCCGGCGTAATTACCCGAAACCGGGCACAGGTCTTGTTTGCACCCATCTTAAAGCCCGACCGGAACGTCAGCTCCTTCTGGGCAAAAAGAGGTTTGGGATTCCCCACGCCGAAGGGTTCCAGCAGTTCCAGCTCCTCCGCCAGTTTCCTGTCTGCATAGACAAGGGGCATGGGCACATCAATATGTACCTTGGGTATAAAATCCTCCTCCCCGAGAGCGGCCTGTTCGTTCAGCAGTTTCCGCAATGGCTCGATATCCTCCTCCTTCATGGAAAGTCCTGCTGCCAGCTTATGACCCCCAAATTTGGTAAAATACTGTTTCGCCGCCGTCATCGCTTCATACATGTGGTAGCTCTCTATGGATCTGCCGGAACCTTTTACCCCTTCTTCTCCTTTTGTGAGGATAAAAACGGGATGATTATATTTTTCCCGGATACGTCCGGCAATAATTCCCGCAAGGCTCTCATGCACATCGGGCAGGAAAATCAGCATAACCTTATCCCCGTCCATATGATGCTGCCTGATATACTCTTCCGCCTGCTCCACCCCTTGGAGCGTCAGATATTTCCGGCTGTCGTTCAGCTCCTTCAGCTCCCTTGCGGCGCTCATGGCATCTGTTTTGGCCTCGCTTTGAAGCAGCTCCAAAGCCCGTTTCGCAGTGTCAAGCCTGCCGGTGGCATTGAGACAGGGGCCCAGCACAAACCCCAAGTGATAGGCAGAAAGCTTTTCCGGCTCAATGCCGTTTACCTCCATCAATGCCTTGATTCCCGGATTCCGTGTATTTTTCAGCCGTTTCAGTCCCTCTTTTACAATAATGCGGTTCTCATCCTTTAGTTCCATCACATCACACACGGTAGCAAGGGCGGCCAGCTCCAGCAGCTCTTCCAGCGCCTCATTCAAACGCAGGCTTCCTGACTCCCTGTTCCCGGAGGCATTCCGGTTCAGGCTCTCCGGATCCTCTTTCTCGGCGGCGCTTACCTTCCGGCTCCCTAACCTCTCCGCTATGGCCTGTATCAGCTTGTAAGCTACTACGCCGCCGCAGATGTTGGGAAAGGGATAGGTGCAATCTTCCCTCTTGGGGTCGATGACGGCAAGAGCCGGAGGAAGCAGCTCTTTGCGGCTCTCCCTGCCCTGTTCATCCACATTTTTCGAAAAAGGCACTTCGTGATGGTCGGTGACGATGACCTGTATTCCGTAAGCGTTAGCCAGCTCAATCTGCGGCGCCGCAGCAATGCCGTTGTCACAAGTCAATATCATGCCTATGGAATCCTCCTTCGCTTCCTCTATCAGATGATCGTTCAAACCGTATCCGTCATGGATACGATGGGGAATGGCAGTGTCCACTTTGGCTCCCAGCATCTGCAGTCCCTTTGTCAATATGTAGGAGGAACAGATCCCGTCCACGTCATAATCCCCGATCACGCGAATAGCCGTCTTCTCTTCCACCGCTTTAAGCAGCAGCTCCACCGCTCTGTCCATATCCTTCAAAAGCCACGGGGAGTAACAATCTTCCAGCGTACCGTATAAAAATTTCCGTATCCCGCCGCTCTCCGTCAGATCCCGATTCCTCAGAATCCTAGCAATCACAGGGCTGATTCCGAACTCTGCAGCCCACTTTTCAAAATCGGCTTTCTTTGCCGCCACATACCATTTTTCCATTTGTTCCTCACATTCCATTAGAGATTCGTTTTTGTATGCACAATCAACTGCATGACCGTTTTGCGGCAGCCTCCACCGGCACCGCCTCTTTGTCTTCTGTCAGTCGGCATATTACAATCCAATGTACTTTATTATAGTCTATAACTTCCAAAATCACAACTTACATATCATCATTTGCGGCTTTTGTTGCAATAGCAAAGAGTTTGTTGCTGAGCTGCGTAAAATCGTTGCTGTTCACTTGATGGGTTACTGTTCACTCCGTTCACAGCAACCTATGCACAGAAATCGCAAAACAGCGATTCCGCGCATGTCTGTCTCGGGTTTATCACGCAGGAACAGCGTGATAACACCTCGCGGCGACAGCGAGTGAACAGTAACCTTGACGGCGCCGCTTTATTGACTGTAAAACAGCAAGAACTGTACAGCCAACTCCGGCTTGTGGTATAATGATTCCATATTCAAGACAGGAAGCGGCCGAATGGCCATCCATACCATGATTGACCTGTAAGCATGGTATAATGATTCTGCTGACGCAGAATTCAAGCCTGCTTTCGCTGGCTTGCCATCACTTCGTGATGCATTATACTGCAACCCATGGCTTGAAAATCAAATGTCCCTTCGTGGCGAATCCACAAAGCTGTATACATGGAAAATTAATGAGGAAACAAAAATGCACTATGTAAAGGCAAAAGGAATCTTGTCCGCCCAGAACGGTATGAACCTATACCGAGGCTGCTCCCACGGATGCATATATTGCGATTCCAGAAGCAAATGCTATCATATGGAGCATGCTTTTGAAGATATAGAAATCAAGGAAAATGCCATCGAACTCTTAGAAACCTCCCTCCGGCGCAAACGGAATAAATGCATGATAGGCACAGGCTCTATGACAGACCCCTATATCCCTCTGGAGGAGGAATTGGAGACCGTCAGGAAAGCGTTGACCCTGATCTACGAGTATGGTTTCGGCTTTACCGTAATCACCAAATCAAACAGAATCTTAAGGGATCTGGATCTTCTGCAAAAAATAAACAACCGCACAAAATGTGTGGTGCAGATGACACTGACCACCTTTGATGAAGAATTGTGCAAAAAGCTGGAACCCAATGTAAGCACCACAAGAGAACGTTTTGAAGTCCTGAAAAAAATGCGTGATTCCGGAATACCGACGGTGGTATGGCTCTCTCCCATTCTGCCCTTTATTAACGATACCAAAGAAAATATTTCCGGGATTCTGGATATGTGCATTGAAGCAAAAGTACACGGGATTATCTGCTTTGGCATGGGACTGACTCTCCGCGACGGTAACAGGGAGTATTTTTACAAACAGCTGGATCGGCTGTTTCCCCATTTAAAGGAAAAGTATATAAGGATATATGGCAATCAATATATACTCGGCAGTCCTGACAACAATGGCCTAATGCGGCTGTTTCATCAAAAATGCGCCGAACACGGAATTCTTCACGACAATGACAGGATTTTTGAATATCTGCATACCTTTGAGCAGAAGCAAACCGACCGGCAGCTGAGCTTATGGGATATGTAGTGTATCGGCAGCGACCTCATGCACCGTCTGAACGCCATATCATATTTAAAAAATCCTTTCACGATATGAATGAAAGTGCGCTCCACTACACAGGAAAATCCGGAGATTTGCCCGATGCATACAATGTCAAAACAATTCATCCAGCAGGATATAGTAACGTATTTTCTCCCAATTGGGTTCCATGCCTAATTCACGGAATAATCCCAATCCGTAATCCTGTAAGGGAAGAGGCTGCCGTCCGGTGAGTCCGGCTGCAAGCGGCGGAACGATTCTATCATCAAAACCGGATGATGCGTTCTCACGGTTCTTCCCAAAATCATGATATTTTCCGCTGTAATTGTGGGACAAGCTTCTGTAACAGAGAGCTATATCACACCATTTATCGGCTATGCCCGTCTTGCCCAAATCTATATAGCCGCTCACGTTTCCCCGAATGCCGAATATATTGGGAAGGCAGTAATCTCCGTGGGACAGGACAAGCTCTTCTTTCGGCCTGTTGTCATACAGCCACCTCAGCAAATCGGCGGGATTCTTAAACCCCTTTTCTCCAAAAGTGTCCGGTTCCACATTCTCCATATCCACAAGACCGTTCTCTATATTATATTGGGCCTGCTTCAGCTTATGAGACAGCCTCTGGTCGGAAGGGCACTCCGCATAATCTATGCTCCAAAGCCTTTTCAACCCGTCCGCAAGCAGCCTGCACTGCACCGTGGGATCTGCCATGTACTCCGGAGCACAGGCCATCTGCCCCTTGCACTTTTCCATCAGCAGATAGGATTTTTCTTCCATAATTTCATGGAAAATCACATCGGGGACAGGAAGCTTTCCCTTCAGATACCGCAGCATTCTAACTTCATTCCCGGCTTCTTCACTATTCTCCTGTACCTTAAGCACCTTGTTTTCATAGAGCAGGACGGAGGAGCCGGACATGCCCATATCGTCCGTTTTATATCCTTCGTCCGCAAGCAGCTTCTGTATTTTATCCGGTAATTGCATGTTTCCCATTCCCTTTCCTCTCTGCCGTCCGGCTCCGTCTCATACGCCGGACAGCGCGTCTCCGGACAGAGGCCGCACATGCCCCGGGCTGCAAATCGAAATTTGTCAGCGCTTCTTCCCGCAGCGGCCTGAGCCGGATACATCCCTGCCCTCTTTCAGGGATCATAATTCTCTGCTATTTCCGTCCGAAACAGGTATTCCCATCTGCCCAAATTCTTTCAATATCTCATGAATACGCAGGTTGTAAGGATTTACGGACTCCGAACGTCATCAGGGAAGCTATCGGATAAACACTGCACAGCCTGCCAATCATCCGCGCAGCAGCAATGCCGTCAATATGCTCACTCTTCAAAACATGGTCACCCTCGGAACAATGCGTGCGGCGCCCTGTGCAAGCAAGTGTTACCACAAATTCAATACGGCTAATATTCTTAAAATATGGGTTCATTTAGCACCTCAATAGAAAGATTAGCTTTGCCTTTTCATTTCAAGATACTTTTTCATGAGTCCGGCATCCTTATTACTTTGTTTTAGCAGTCTGTCGATCAGGATATTTAACAAGATTCTGTCTGCTTCAATATTTTTCTCCCCATATTGCTCAGGATTACGGTTTACCGTCACATTCAATCTGCCTTTTTCCGATAAATCAACAATATAAATACAGAATCCTGTCCAGCTCCGATGGAAATACAAACATCCGTTTTCATAGTACATAAACCATTTATCTTCCATTTCCTCCGGTTTATGCCCTTCCTTTATATAACCTATTTCTTCATCCGTAAATACCCTCTCAACAGAAAACTTCTCCACACTCTCCGGCATTTCCACTGTCTTCCAGTCAGATTTTTTTACCATAACTGCATCCTTTTCATCGTTTTTGTGAAGCTTTTTGCCCGCAGAAACCACGCGGGGAGATGCTCCAAGATCGGCCTGCTCTTGGCTTATTACCCACGGAAATCAGGCTTGGCAAGCCGGATTGCATTCCAGCCCTTGCTTATTGCCCACGAGAATCAGGCTTGGCAAGCCGGATTGCATTCCAGCCCTTGCTTATTGCCCACGGGAATCAGGCTTGGCACCGGATTACATTCCAGCCCTTGCTTATTGCCCACGGGAATCAGGCTTGGCACCGGATTACATTCCAGCCCTTGCTTATTGCCCACAGGAATCAGGCTTGGCACCGGATTACATTCCAGCCCTTGCTTATTGCCCACAGGAATCAGGCTTGGCAAGCCGGATTACATTCCAGCTCTTGCTCTTTAAGACCGCCGTCAGGACACCGCCCTCTACTTTAGACACACCGTCTGCTCTGGGTGTGACTTCTCCGGGATTTTCCTCCGTGTTCACCGCCTTTAAATTCTCATGACACATCGTAATATGTTCCTTCACGCCGTATCCTGCATACTGCCTTAAATCAAGGGTAATCTCCGTATCCTCCTGCAAGTCTTTGTTCACGGCGAACACCACCAATTCCCCATGCTCCTCATGATCCACCGCCACACAGTCAAGGCTGGGAACCTCCCCGTATTTCTTCGTTTCATACAAAGGGGACTGTACCAGCGTATTCAGCACCGTGCCCTTTCCGAAGGTGGAAGCATGTAAATACGGATAAAATATTGTCTGCCTCCAAGCGCCTGTGTCCGAGGTCATAATGGGTGCAATTACATTGACCAGCTGTGCCATACAAGCCATTTTTACCCTGTCCGCATGGCGCAGAATGGTAATCAACATGCTTCCCACCAGCAATGCATCCTCAAAATTATATACATCTTCCAGCTGATGGGGTTTCTGTACCCATTTTTCCAGCTTCTTGTCCTGCTCATTGGAATGATACCATACATTCCACTCATCAAGGGAGATGTTGATATTTTTCTTGCGGTGCAGTTTGCCTTTCACATAATCACACTGAGCCGCCACATTGGTGATAAACTCATCCAAATCCACGTTGTTGGCCAAAAAGCTTGCGGAGTCATCCTCCCTGTTGCCGTAATACTGGTGCATGGAGATATAGTTGATCGCGTCATATCCTTCTTCCAAAACCGTGGTTTCCCATGTTCCGAAGGTGGGCATATGGGAACTGGAGCTTCCGCAGGCCACCAGTTCAAGATCCGGATCCATACTCCGCATTGCCCTTGCCGTCTCCGTGGCAATACGCGCATACTCCGACGCCGTCTTATGACCTGTCTGCCAAGGGCCGTCCATCTCATTTCCCAGACACCATGTGCGGATATTGTGGGGCTGCTCATAACCATGCTCCCTCCGCATATCGCTGAATTTCGTACCTCCCTTAAAATTACAGTACTCCAGCAGATTTAAGGCTTCCGCCACTCCTCTCGTACCCAGATTTACCGCCATCATCACATCGCTTCCCGCCTTCTTCGACCAGTCGCAGAATTCGTTCAGTCCAAACTGATTGCTTTCCACCACCTGCCATGCCAAATCTACTCTGGCAGGACGCTTCTCCTTAGGACCGACACTGTCCTCCCAGCAGAAGCCGGAGACGAAATTGCCGCCGGGATAACGGACAATGGGCACCTGCAGCTCCTTCACCAGCGCCATGGTGTCCTTGCGGAACCCCTGTTCATCCGCAAAAGGACTCTCCGGCTGATAGATTCCCTCATAGACCGCTCTCCCCAGATGCTCAATAAAAGATCCGTATACTCTGGGATCAATAGCACTGAGGATAAAATCTTTGTCAATAATTATTTTTGCTTTTTTCATAGGTTTGATGTCCTTTCCGCTGCTCTTCTCTTTTGATGTGTTATATACCATATGAATGAGTTTTAATAGGAACACTGTAATATCGAGGGCACTGAAAAAGTCTGATTCTTTGTTAAAAGAATTAGGCTTTTTCTATGAGAAATGGTATAATGAAAACGAACGGAGGGGGATTGAACATGCTGAAAGATAATTCACAGATATGCCTGTCACTATCACCATATCAG
>CAJUTJ010000176.1 GCA_910589655.1 uncultured Acetatifactor sp.
ATCGGAACGAATATACCGCTACTTCGATGAGATCAATGCTGATCCGATTGTCTATCATTGGACATATAAAATGGACGAAATTGATCCTGATGAAGCGGCAACTATTTAAACTATCAATAACTTAATATTTGCTATACTAGGCAGGGAATGGTCTTATGGTGGGAAGCTAGGCAGGGAATGGTCTTATTGCGGGAAGCTTAGGTAGGGAATGAATTTATTGCGGGAAGCTTAGGCAGAGAATGGATTTATTTCGGGAAGCTTAGGCAAGGAATGGATGTATAACAGGAAGCGGAAAGGCATGGTTACAAAATGTTAGAGGTTAAGGATTTACAGGTGTACTATGGTATGATTCAGGCGATTAAGGGGGTTTCCTTTCATGTAGAAGAAGGAGAGGTCATAGCTTTGATCGGAGCTAATGGTGCCGGAAAGACTACGATTCTTCACACTGTATCCGGACTGTTAGCACCGAAGGACGGCAGTGTGATATTTGAAGGAACGGATATCACTAAAATATCCGGACATAAAATAGTGTCGATGGGAATGGCACATGTACCCGAAGGAAGACGTGTTTTTGCACAACTTTCCGTTTTACAAAACTTAAAAATGGGGGCATATACCAGAAAAGATAAAAACGAAATACAACAGACATTGAAGACAGTATTTGAACGTTTTCCACGATTGGAGGAACGTCAAAATCAAATGGCAGGAACCTTAAGTGGAGGGGAACAGCAGATGCTTGCTATGGGAAGAGCCTTAATGTCACATCCAAAGATTATACTTATGGATGAGCCATCCATGGGTCTTTCTCCTATTTTTGTTAATGAAATTTTTAATATAATACAAGAAGTCAGCAAGAGCGGAACCACCGTTCTTTTGGTAGAACAAAATGCAAAAAAAGCTTTGTCCATTGCAGATCGGGCATATGTATTGGAAACGGGAAAAATTGTTTTGGAGGGCAAAGCAGATGATTTGATGAATGATGATTCTGTAAAGAGGGCATACCTTGGCGAAGGTGCAAAAGGAATGTAGTTTCTCTAATCTTAGATTGTATCAATTTTAAATTTATCAATTTTAGATGGTACAGTCTTAAACTGTATTAAGCTCTGAAAATGTAAGTTTTTTCGGATCCGTTATGAGTGAAAATAAGAAAGGAGATTGTTGTATGGAGCAGATTGTAATTACCATTGCCAGACAGTATGGCAGTGGCGGACGTACAATAGGTGAAATGTTGTCCCAGAGGCTTAATATCCATTATTATGACAAAGAACTGATGAAGCTGGCAAGCGAAGACAGCGGAATTAACGAAGCATTATTTGCCAATGCAGATGAAAAAGTAAAAAGTACACGGTTGTTTCACATTGCCAAAAGCGTATATGGCGGAGAATTGATTCCTCCGGAAAGTGATAATTTTACATCAACAGATAATCTCTTTAATTATCAGGCTAAAATTATTCGTCAGCTTGCTGAAGAAGAGTCTTGTGTTATTATTGGACGTTGTGCGGATTATGTGCTGAAGGATTATGACAATGTCCTCAGCGTTTTTATCCATGCGCCGAAAGACTTCTGTCTGGAGCAGGCGGCAAAAAAGCATAGCATGAGCCGAAAGGAACTGGAGAAATTTATCCAGAAAACGGATAAGCATAGGTCGGATTACTACACTTACCACACGGGCAGAAGTTGGTTTGATGCCAGAAATTATGATTTATGTCTTGACAGCTCAAAGCTGGGATTTGACAGATGTGTAGAAGAAATCATCGCATATATGAAAGTCCGATTCCGGTAAAAATAAAAAATGTTCTAATGTTCATGGGATAAAAGTCCTCAGTATAGTAAAAATGGGCTATACTGAGGCTTTTTATGTACAGCCCCGTACAAAGGAAATATGCCGCTATGAGGCACGAATCCATCATCATACAATATAGCTATAAAAGCAGTAAATCACCTGTTTTCTTCAAATATAACCGCTGACGGATACTTGCTTTGATTCAGTGCTTCCTTAGTCTTAATAACTTGCTCCAAATCAACATCATATATATTTGCAATAGCTATCGTATAATAAATTATATCCCATAGTTCTTCGTCTATTGTACCTTTGACCTGCCTGACATTTGATGCTTTCATTTCTTTCCTCATGGCACGAGAAAGCTCACCGACTTCTTCTGAAAGCTTAAAAAAATAATCTTTTAGTAATTCAGGATGATAATCTTTTTGCTTTATATAATTCTGCAAGTATTTAATAGTGGTTTTTTCATCCAAATTTACACATCTCCTTTCTCTTTTATTTTACTAATTTTGATTTTCCGGAGACGCTTTTCCAAAAGAAGAGCTAAGATAGCATATCAACGGTAAAAGCGGAACACCCCAAATACCTTTCCTAAAATTTGACAATCTTTCACAATAATAGGATCCATAGTGTCATTTTCAGGCTGCAGACGAATATATCCCTTTTCCTTATAGAAAGTCTTAACCGTAGCGGAATCATCAATCAACGCAACTACTATGTCACCGTTATTGGCTGTGTCGCAGACATTTACAAACACACGGTCACCGTTAAAAATACCCGCATTAATCATGGATTCACCACGAACATTTAAGATAAAAGAATCTCCTTGAGGAACTACATCGGCAGGAACCGGAAAGTATTCCTGAATATTTTCTTCCGCCAAAATAGGCTGTCCGGCAGCCACATTTCCGATTATGGGCAGGCTGACCATCTCCGTCCGTACCATTTGAAAATTATCGTCGCAGATTTCGATAGCGCGTGGTTTAGTAGGATCACGACGGATGTATCCGTTTTTCTCCAAAGTTTCCAAATGCGAATGAACGGAAGAAGTAGACTTCAGATTCACGGTCTCGCAAATTTCCCTTACAGTGGGAGGGTATCCTTTCTTCAAGATTTCTTCTTTAATATAATCGAGTATCTCTTGCTGCTTGACTGAAATTTTTCCGTATCCCATACTATTTTTACCTCACTCTTTCTAATAGAAATTTTTTTATTAAAACTTTTCAGGGCTTCTCAGAGCAATTCAAAATTTTCAATTACACCGTAAATTATTTCTTTCTGCCATCCGTCAGTCATAAAATATGTATATTTTTCAGATAAGCAAATGTTTTCACGGTCTGTCTTTCATATTATAGGTTTCATCCTCTTAAGTGAAAGATGAACGGTCTTTTATCATACTCCCAATTTCCTTTTGTGCTCCTACTGCCTTAGTTTTCGTTATCACTGTATAATACCCATGAATACAATTATGCAGCTTATGCTTTAGCCAGATGCGCAGTGATAATTGTATAGCTATGGACATTCACGGTTATTTTATAACCACCTGCAGATACATACCAATTTTTCCCTATTCTCTCAATTTTGGCGGTTTCGTCCAAAATCTGTACCTTGCTCCATTGGACAACATCATCTGTTTCGATTTTGCAGTTTCTTTTTATTCGCTCTGTGCCCAATTCTGTTGTATGAAGTTTATCAATGTTTTCAATTAAAAGATTCATTTAATAGCACCTCACGTCAAAATCATTTCATATATTATTATAATGATATATATTCATCCACTGCATTTCACTGGGAACAAAAGTGAAATTGGGACTTATCATAAAGCATTAGGTTACGGAACCGGTTTATGTTTACCACAATTATAGATAATAAGAATCGGTTTATAAATGATTCATTATACAAATAACATTAAGAAGAAAATAATTCAATATATAAATAAAGCTTCCAACCTTCTGCTTTATAATATCATATCAAACAGAAAAAAGCAAACATATATTCCAAAAATATGTTCTGATTTGCTGTTGACAAACAAATGTTCTTATGATATAGTCCAATTACGAACAGAACAGACGTTCAGAGCATATGAATAAAAGTACAGTTCACAATCCGGATTTGAATGCCCGTCAGAGCGGGCAATGGGAAATACGACATTTTTCAACCGGATTTATGTCACAGCGGACTGAGATATGGAGGTTAACATGAAAAATAAAAAATGTCTCACTATAGGATTCGCTTCGGCGGCTGTAATCTGTATGTTTATGGTTTGCACCTTATCATACTGTTCTATTAATGTACAGGCTAATTCGGGGTTCAAATATTTTACCAGTGTTACGGTGGAGCAAGGGGAAACTCTTTGGAGCATTGCAGACAGATATATTGATTACGACTACTACACTGATAAAAATGCATATATTTCAGAAGTGGAGAACATTAACCATATAGATGCCGGTGAAACGCTATTTGCAGGTCAGCTTATAATCGTTCCTTATTATTCTGTGGAATATGTCCGCTAAAATATTTGCCGGAAAATCATTTGCATTGTTTTAGCCCCGGATATTTTTGCACTTTCTTGGCAAGACGTCCAGAGACGGACATGCGCCAAACTGCGTATTACTTGCAACTGATGTGCTTTAACGTATTTCCCGGCATTGATCTATGGAGATGCGGTCAACTATCTGCATGCATGGTGATTATTCCTCTCTTAAATGAACCATTCGGGCAGCTTTTCTGCGGCGTTCATCTGCCTGTGCAGCATAATGCTTCCGGGTTGTATTGACATCTTTGTGTCCTAATACATCCGCTACCAAATAAATATCTCCTGATTCCTGATATAATGCGGTGCCATAAGTACTTCTCAATTTATGTGGTGTTATTTTTTTCAAAGTAGTGACTCTGGAAGAATATTTCTTTACCAGATTTTCCACAGAGCGTACAGCCATCCTGCGGTTTTGCAATGACAAGAATAAAGCTTTTTCATGTCCTTCTGCAGGAATTATATGATTTCGTTCTTCCAAATAGTCCAAAAGTGCAGTTTCCACTTCGTCACCGAAATAAATAATCGCTTCATAACCGCCTTTGCGTCTGATTTTAATTCCGTTTACCTCAAAATTAATATCGGAAATATCCAGTCCTACGCACTCGGAAACACGAATGCCGGTTCCTAAGAGTAGAGTCAGGAGCGCTACATCACGCAGTTTCGTTTTTTTATGATATTCCAGCTCTTTTTTGGTCAGTTTTGTGCCATCCTCCACTTGGTCTAACAAGATAGCGACTTCATTTGGTTCCAGCCGGATAATTTCCTTTTCATGCTGCTTGGGGAGCGGAACGAGAGCGGCCGGATTTGTAGTTATCATTTCATTTTGGAAATAGTAGTTGTAAAAGCTGCGTAAAGAGGCAAGCTTTCGTGCTTTACCACGTTCCTCATTAGAAATATCTTTTCCGTCTTTTTGATAAAGAGACATAAATCGCAGATATTCTTCAATATCTATGCGCTTTATGTCGTCCAATAGGGAAAGCGGATAATCCTTTATATCCATTTTGCAGCATAATGCATTAGTTTCATGCAAGTAATCAAAAAACAGACGAATGTCGTATGCGTAAGCAAGTCTGGTACGTGTGGAAGTGTATTCTTCAATACCGTAAAAAAACGTTTTGCAGAAATCAGGAAGGGATTCTAAGACAGCACGCATTTTTAATATATTTTGTTTATTTTGTTCGTCATGATAATTATTGGATTTTACTACTGCCAAGATATTCCACCCATCCTTTCATGTTTCCGGTTCTTATCGCTGTAAACATGCGCTCTTTTACACCGGGATTTTCCAAATTTAACTGCCGCAGCAGATTTTTTACATATTCACGTTTGGTATGACCGTCTTCGGGACAAGGACTTTTAACTACGGGGACATTATATTTATTTACAAAACCGATTACATCGACTTCGTTCATGTACATTAACGGCCTGATAACTGTCAGATCCATACGGTCTAGGTAAGTAACCGGAGCAAACGTGTGAAAACGCCCCTCAAATATCAAGGACATTAACATGGTTTCCACTACATCGTCTTTATGATGTGCGTAGGCAACTTTATTACATCCGACGTTTTTGATAGCCTGATTTAATGCTCCCTTTCGCATTTTGGCACAGAGAGAGCAAGGGTTTTCCTCTTTACGTTCTTTAAATACGATCTGAGCAATATCTGTTTTAACAATAGTATATTCCACATTTAGAGTGTGGCATAGTTCCTGAATTTGATCCAGTTTCAGATTATCAAATCCAAGATCTACCGTCACGGCATGAATTTCAAAGTGTTCGGGATAAAAGCGTTTTAAATTATTAAGTGCATACAGAAGCGTAAGACTGTCTTTACCTCCGGAAATGCCTACGGCTATCTTATCCCCATTCTGAATCATGTGGTAATCGTCCACCGCCTTGCGTACATAGCTTAACACTTGTTGAAGTTTCATTTGTCCCTCCATCCCAAAAGACGTATATTCCAGTAAAGGCTTCGAAAAACTCTAAAAATAAAAAATTCGACCTTTTATATTATAAACGATTTTTTATAGAAATCAAAGAGTTCAAATATTATATTTTGAATTTGAGTGGATATACTGTTACTGTTAACCGGCTGCCACTGTAAAGAGTTTTCACATGTTTTTTGTATGCAAAACTTAAGAACATCACGCATAGGTTCTGCATATTAATCTGTATTTTATGCTGTGGACGGAGTGGAGCGCAAAATAAGTTGTTAAAAAAGGAGAATGAAATTATGGCAGTTAACTTTTCTGACAGTATCACAAAAGATAATTTAATGAGAGCGTTTGCCGGAGAGAGCCAAGCGCGAAACCGCTATACTTTTGCGGCATCTCAGGCGGAAAAAGACGGTTTGCATGTAATCAGTGCAGTTTTTGCTTTTACGGCATCTCAGGAAAAAGAACATGCGGAGATCTTTTACAAGCATTTAAAAGAAATGGCAGGAAAAAATATTTTTATTGACGGAGGATACCCGGTTGATATATCCGATAATGTGACAGATCTGCTTCTTATGGCACAACATAACGAGTATGAGGAACACGACGATGTATACAAAGCGTTCGGAGAAAAAGCGAAAGAAGAAGGATTTGACAGAATAGCTGCTTCGTTTCTGCATATTGCCGAAATAGAAAAGATACACGGAGACCGCTTTGGCAGATTTGCAAAATTACTGAAAGAAGGAAAGCTGTTTGTATCAAATGTAGAGGTAGAATGGATGTGTCTAAACTGCGGTTATGTGTTTAAAGGAACCAGTGCACCGGCAGTCTGTCCTGTATGCCAGCATGATCAAGGTTATTTCATACGATTTGACCTTGCACCTTTTGGCAGATAAGAGTATTATAAATATAAAGTTACCAAAGAGGGGACGATTTGTATGAAATTTAAAATCAATAATAAGTATTTCAGATGGGGGTTGACTGCTTTTTTAGTAATTGCCGCCAGCATGGTCTTTTACTATTTCATGTTTCATCACTCCAGTATTAAGTCAGGTATTAATATGATAACGGATATATTAATGCCTATTATGATCGGACTTGTGGTGGCATATCTGTTGACCCCCGTTTTAAACTTTATAGAGGATAAAGTCTTGATTCCTCTCTGTAATAAATGCGGTATAAAGGAGTCTTCGAAAAGAAATTCTATTATTAGGGGATTCGGCATAATGGTCACGGCATTTTTATTTATATCACTGATCTATTTGCTGTTTGCCATGCTGTTGTCACAGATTATTCCAAGTATTCAAAATATTGTTGTTAATTTTGATTCTTATACCGACAATTTTATAAAATGGCTGGATAAACTTTTGGTGGATAATCCGGAAGTAGGAGAGTATGTTGTCCGAAGTGTCGGGAAATATTCGGAAGAGCTGGAGAAGTGGATAAATGACTTCACTAAGATCAGTCCTTTAATTCGAACGGTATCTCTTAGCGTTATCAATCTGCTTGGAGTTTTGTGGGACAGTATTATTGGATTTATCATTTCCATTTATGTACTGGCCAGTAAAGAGAAGTTTGCCGGACAGGCAAAAAAAATTGTCTATGCAATATTTGAGAGAGATACTGCCAATGTAGTAATCCGCAATTTCCGTTTCACCCACAGTACTTTTATCGGATTTATCAGTGGAAAGATTCTGGATTCTATCATAATAGGCATTTTATGTTTTATTGGCACTTCCATTCTGCACACGCCATATGCAGCATTGGTCAGCGTTATTATTGGTGTTACTAATGTAATTCCTTTCTTCGGACCATACTTGGGAGCAATTCCCTGCGGAATATTGGTTTTTATTGTAGATCCTATTCATCCGCTGAATTGTGTCTATTTTTTGATTTTTATTTTAGGATTACAGCAGTTTGACGGCAATATTTTAGGGCCTAAGATACTGGGAAGTTCCACGGGACTTACAGGTTTTTGGGTGATTTCATCCATTTCCCTGTTTGGCGGTTTTTTTGGTGTATTGGGTATGATTATAGGCGTACCAATTTTTGCAGTTATATATGCGGCAATCCGTTCTTTGGTCAATACTTCGTTGAAAAAGAAAAATATGCCGGATGAGACAAAAAAATATGAAAATTTGGATTTTGTGGATGATAAGGGCTTCCATGAATGTACACCGGAGAAAGTGTCTTCAAAACATAAACACAGCACTTTTGAAATACAAACTGCACCGGAAGAGACTTGTACAAAAAAGACAGATTCAACAACAAAGCATGAAGATTAACTGTATTTGCAAACAGTCAACTTACGATTATTAGAGGATGAATAGTAAAAATGAGATTTTTAGTACAGAGAGTATCGCAGGCAAGTGTTACAGTAGAAGATCAAACTATCGGCAGTATTGGGAAGGGATTTTTGGTTTTAGCCGGCATCAGTGGGACAGATACAAAAGAAATTGCGGATAAAATGATTAGAAAATTGATAGGCCTGAGAATATTTGAAGATCAGAATGGTAAAACAAATCTGGATATAAAAACTGTAAACGGGCAACTACTGATTATATCTCAGTTTACTTTGTATGCGGATTGCAAAAAAGGAAACAGGCCGTCCTTTATACACGCCGGAGCACCGGATATGGCAAATCAGCTGTATCAATATATTATTCAGCAGTGCAGACAGGAGATAGAAGTAGTGGAAGAAGGCAGCTTTGGAGCCGAAATGAAAGTATCATTACTGAATGACGGGCCTTTCACTATTTGGCTCGATTCCGATGAAATCTGTAGTTGACAGCGTTTTTTGGAATTTGGGGCTAGAGCGCAAGACTGCGCAGAAACATCGCGCAACGCTTGAAAATCCATATGTCTGTAATACATAGAAGTCGGATTTTCCTTATTTGCGGCATTTTGATGTATAATGTTACATAAAATATACCTAAGAGAAAACGGAGGGAAACGTATGATTAATTTCGTAGCAATCACCGTAGCAATTGTAGTTATTTTTCTGGCAATAATCTTTTTGACCGGATATGTGAAGGCATCACCTGACACGGCATTAATTATTTCCGGTCTACGCAGAAAACCAAAGGTTTTGATAGGGAAGGCGGGGGTAAAAATTCCGTTTTTAGAGCGGAAGGACGCGTTAAATCTTCAGCTGATTCCCATTGATGTAAAAACTTCAAGTGCGGTTCCTACGGCGGATTATATAAACATTAACGTGGATGCTACCGTAAACGTCAAAATCAGTGACAATGAGGAACGGTTGAAACTGGCCGCACAGAATTTTCTGAATAAAAAACCCGAGTATATCGGACATGTAGCCCGCGAAGTGCTCGAAGGAAATGTACGTGAAATTGTCGGTAAGATGGCGTTGGAAGAGATGGTTTCCGACAGACAGAAGTTTGCAATGCTGGTAAAAGAGAATGCGGAACCGGATCTTGCCGCAATGGGGCTGGACATTATCAGTTTCAATGTACAGAATTTTGTGGACGGCAATGGAGTAATTGAAAATTTGGGTGTGGATAATATTGTAAAAATCCAGAAGAATGCTGCGATTTCCAGAGCCGAAAGCGAGAAAGAAATTGCAAAAGCACAGGCTCAGGCAAAACGGGAATCAAACGAGGCGGAAGTAAACGCAGAATCCGAAATTGCAAAGAAAAAGAATGAGCTGGATATTCAAAAGGCTGAATTAAAGCGTGAGGCAGATATTAAACGCGCTGAAGCGGATGCAGCATATAAGATTCAAGAAGAAGAGCAACGTAAAACGGTTGAAATTACCACTGCAAATGCCAATATCGCCAAGCAGGAGAAGGAAATTCTCTTAAAACAAAAAGAAGCAGAAGTTATGGAGCAGGCTTTGGATGCGCAGGTTAAGAAAAAGGCCGAAGCTGATAAGTTTGCTAAACAGCAGCTTGCGGATGCACAGCTTTATGAACGGCAGCGGGAAGCGGAAGCTAAGAAATTTGAAACGGAAAAAGAATCCGAAGCCATGAAGGCACAAGCTGATGCAAAGAAATACACTATGGAGCAGGAAGCGGAAGGTATCCGTACCCGCGGTGTGGCTGAGGCGGAAGCAATTCGTGCAAAGGCCATAGCAGAAGCGGAAGGTATTGAGAAAAAAGCGGAAGCAATGGCAAAAATGGGAGAGGCCGCCGTATTGGAAATGTATTTTAAAGCATTGCCGGAAGTAGTTAAAAACGTCGCCGAACCTTTATCCAATGTGGATAAGATTACTATGTACGGCGAAGGAAATTCCGCAAAGCTGATGAAAGATGTCATGGGAACGGTTGTACAGATAACCGATGGTTTGAAAGAATCAACAGGGGTTGACCTTCAGGCAGTACTTTCAGGTTTCCTTGCCGGCAAGGTGGCAACGGTTCAATCTCAGGATAAAAAAGCTGCTATAACTGAGCCAAAATCTGATATGGAATAGTATCAGGCAGACTGAAAAATAATAGCCAAAAACAAGCTGGTAAATAAAACCAGCTTGTTTTAACGGTGAACCTAAAAAGCACCATAACTTATACTTAATCATTCTGATTATCAAACTATTCGTTAAACTTGTCTTTTGCGCATAGTTGAATATGGATTGGTTTACTATTTATTTCTTCGCTTACAACACTATTCCCTTAGCAATATAAACCTTAGCATAAAACAATCTGTGGTAAAAATGAATGTGTAAAAAAATTATCCTTGATAATGCGGCTCCTTAAGCAAGTGACAATTGGTGGTGAAACTTGGGGATTTGCTTAAAATCATTCAAAAATGACCTAATGTAAAAAAATATGCCGCAATTTGCGCACGGGAACTAAAAGGTTCCTCATTGTCAATTAAAGCCGTTACTTCCTGACGGGAATAAAACTTTGCCTCAATTTGTTCGTTCTCAGAAGAATTATCTTCAAAATCGCCTTCAACCTCAGCAAACGCAATATAGGTGGTGGTATCGGAAAATGCCACGGCGGCAAAAGAAGGAGGCAGTATTTTTTTGATTTTTTTAATTTTTAATCCTGTTTCCTCATATAATTCCCTTGCAATGCAGGTTTCAAGATCTTCACCCTTCTCCAACATGCCGGCACAAAGATTATAGACAGTCCGATTTACACCCATGCGGAATTCGTGAAGTAATAAAAGCTTATCATTATTGGTCGCAACAATGGATACACCGCTTGGTTTGGCGCCTAAATCATCCGCACTTTTCAACTCTTTTCTACTGACAATTTCGTATTTCTTTTCTCTGCCCGATTTGTTGAGATATGTAAGTTCATAATTCTTCAAATATTTTCCGTCTTTTACCTTCTCAAAACCAATTAATTCCATCTTCTCTCTCCCATTCTTTTTTGATAAGCGGAAACCGTCCTCTATCGCAGTTGTTCTCTCAAGGGTTTGCTTGTTTTCTTTCTGGTGATTTCCACCAATCCTAAAGCGGTCATATCTACAACCGTGGTTTTTACCACATCTTTTGCCGTCAATTGTTTTAATAGTGTCATAATCTGATTCTTGGAAGTTTCCTGAGCCATATTTATAAAATCAACGATTATAATACCTGACAGATTGCGCAGTCTGAGCTGTAAAGCAACTTCTTCCGCCGCTTCCAAATTTACGGCTAGAACGGTATCTTCATTGCTCTTATTGGTTTCATATTTTCCTGAGTTCACGTCGATAACGGTCAATGCTTCTGTAGGCTCTATAATAAGATAACCGCCTGATTTAAGCCAAACTCGGTTTCCTAATGCCGTTTCCATTCTGCTTTCTATAGAATACAGCTTAGAAAGAGACAGCATCTTATCCTGATACAGGCGCAAGGATTTGCACTTGTTATGAGCACACTCCTCTTCCATAACGTTTTTCCGGACATTTTCAGAAATACTTTCCGTAACATTTTTCCGAACATTTTCGGAAGTACTTTCCGGAACACTTTCCGGAATGTTTTCTTGAATATTTTCCAGAACAATGCCTTTTGCATCGGAATTGTATTCCGACAGCATTTCATAAAGTTCTTGGCTGTCCGTCACAATCTCCTGATATTCATGTTCTGACACAAGTCCCCGCAAAACACTTTCCACGGCAGAGGGAGCTTCCTTTAAACAGGTAAAGCAACTCCGGTATCTCGCAGTATGCAGAAGTCGGGCATATTGTTCCGTCAATTGAAAGAAATGTTCGGATAAAGTATTTCCCGATAAATTTTCTTCCGGAAAAGATTTCTTTTTTGCAGCGTCCGCCGTAGTCAAAGAATCAAATTTTGCTGCCGCCATTGTCCGTATAATGCAGCCTGTGGACGGCAGGGGCAGAAACTTGACGGAGATATTATCAGCTGCCAGCCGTTTCTTCGAAGCTTCGGATAACAGACTGTCCCAATTTTGAACCAACCCGCCATTTAGATCCACAACCTTTTCACCCAAAAGCATTGTCGAGTTCTTATGAAGCATTTCCCGCTGCGCTTTGTCAAATTTGGAGGAATAAAAAATATGCTTTGCCCCCATAGTCACTACAAAGTAATCGTTTGAAAGAGAAATATGGGCGGTAACGGAAGCCTGTTTGCCCTTCTGGGGGTCTCGCTCTATCTGCACCAAAAGGGTATCCCCCTCCACCAGCCTTCCGTCATAACCCCGATTTAACAGGTATGGGGAAACCGCTTTTTTTAAAGGCAGAAAGCAGATTTCGCCGTCTGAAATTTCAACAAAACAGGCGTCAATATTTTTCGCCATGTTTTTTATTTTGCCGATATAGACAGCGCCTATTTTGCTGGCCGTCTCCGCTAAGACACAGGCGGCAGTCAACCGGTCTTTCCGAATCAGGAATGCGCAATTCCGTCCCTTATATGAGGTAAAAAGAACCTTTCCATGTATGGTATTTTGTTGGGAGGCTTCCTGAACCGAAATCTTTAAGGAAGCCTTCGCCGGAATATTTCTGCTCATAGATTAAATATTTTTACCTTTCCAAAGCTGCCTTCTTCCACTACTCCCCAGCCGCAGCGTATGACATCGAAAAGCATAATGCTTTTGGTGCGCTTTGCCGCAGGCATACATTTTTGAGTAAATAAACCGTTAGCGGCAGTCAGCTGATTTCCCCCAACGGTACCAGCTTTTGCTTCTCTTGTGTCCCGACATTAGTGTAAACCTCTTCCCGTGTAATGATAAGGGCATTTTCCGGAAGCGTTTCCCCGCATTCTGCCAGCAAAGCCTCTATAACTTGCACCGGTTTGATGTTTCCGCCGCTGGAAGCGTCAACCAACATGAAAAAAGCATTTTCCGACCATTCCAGCCGATAGATACCGGGTTTCAAATCCACTTCCCGGCTTCCTTTTTTTGTCTCTTTTGTAATAACAATTTGCTTTTTTCCCAGAAATCCGGGCAGAACGGCCGATAAATCTGCGGCAGGCGCTCTACCCTCACGGAAACGCACCGTATAAGAAGCCGCGGCTACACTTGCCATAGCGTTTCCGGCCTCTTTAGGCAGCTCCTTTACGGAGACTACTTCTATTCCCGGTACACTGGCCTGATTTAACCGTTCTAAAACATCCTGACAGGAGTGAAACGAATTTACCTCAATATCCATATATTCTCCGTTGCTGGTCAGTCCCACCCCAAGGGGCGCCGCAAAGGACATCACTTGATGGGGGCTGAAGCCGGTGGTATATGTGACATCAATCCCCGCTCTACGGATTGCTTTCTGGAAGAAACGCATGACATCCAAATGCCCTATAAAACGGACAGGGCCGTACTTTCTAAATTTTATACGAAGTTTCATGGCAACCCCCAATCTCCTTTTAAAAGTATATTCTCACAGGCGGCAAACTTGTGACAAGATTCCACCCGATGGCTCTGTAACAAACTTCTTACCAAGCTTCTTTCCAAACTTCTTACCAAGCATAAATACAGCGCATTTCCACTGCCGGAATACGGTTTACAGCAAATATTTGCTCACTCTTGCGCAATCGTTGTTCTCGGCTCAAAACAAATGCCGCCGCCAAACCGTGCGGCGCCGCAGCCTTGGCATTTAAGTTTGCAGTTTTCGGAGGTTTCTTCCCGATTTGCCTTTTCCCACTCTCTCCACAGAAACTCTTTGGTAACGCCGCAATCAATGAAATCCCAAGGCAGAACTTCATCCCTAGTCCGTTCCCTGTGAGTGTAAAAATCCACGGAAAGTCCGCATTCCGCAATGGTTTCCAGCCATCTCTCGTTGTTGTAGTACTCGCTCCATGCATCATAGAAACTGCCTTTTTCGTAAACCCTTCGGATGACCTCACAAAGTCTGCGATCTCCCCTTGCCAAAACACCCTCCATCACACTGGCATCCGCTTCGTGCCAATTGTACTTGATGCTCTTCTGGTTCAGCTGTTCGGAGATGGCAGTTCTGGTTTGATAAGCTTTATCCAGAAATTCCTCTTTGGTGCACTGTTCCGCCCACTGGAAGGGCGTAAAGGGTTTCGGGACGAAAAAGGAAGTGCTTGCCACAATCTGCACTCTCCCGTTCACACGCTTTTCCTTGGGAACGGTATCAAAGAAGACGGCGGCAATCTTATTGGAAAGCTCTGCGATTCCTCTGATATCTTCCGGTGTCTCCGTGGGAAGCCCCAACATAAAATAGAGCTTTACTCTGGTCCAGCCGCCCTCAAAGGCCAAAGCGGCGCCTTTTAATATCATTTCTTCGGTCAGCCCTTTGTTGATTACGTTGCGGAGTCTCTGGCTTCCGGCCTCCGGTGCGAAGGTCAGGCTGGACTTCTTCACATCCTGCACCTTGCTCATGACATCAAGTGAAAAGGCGTCAATCCGAAGGGAAGGGAGGGAGATATTGACATGCTGCCTGCCGCATTCTTCCATCAGAAAATCAATTAATTCCGGCAGCTTGGAGTAGTCGCTGGAGCTCAGAGAGCTCAATGAAATTTCCTCATGCCCCGTATTCTTTAACATTTCCAATGCATATTTCTTTAAGGTGTCTACATCACGCTCTCTTACGGGCCGGTACAGCTGTCCCGCCTGACAGAAACGGCAGCCTCTGATGCAGCCTCTTTGAATTTCCAATACTACCCTGTCCTGCGTAATTTTAATAAAAGGAACTACCGGTTTCATGGGATAGCAGGTATCCGATACATTCATCTCGATCTCTTTGCGCACTGTGGAAGGAATCCCCTCTTCCGTGGGCAGGAAGGAATGTATGGTTCCGTCCTCGTTATAATGAACCTCATAAAAGCGGGGCACATACATACCCGGAAGCTTTGCGGCGCGCCGCAGGAACTCTGTCCGCCCTGCTTTTTCATCCTTGCACTTTTCATACAGATCCATGAGGTTTCGGTACTGAGTTTCGCCTTCTCCAATGTAAAAAATGTCAAAAAAGTCTGCCAGCGGCTCCGGATTGTAGGTACAAGGGCCGCCGCCGATTACAATAGGACAGTCCTCTCCCCTCTCTGCCGCTGATAAAGGTATCTGAGCCAAATCCAAAATCTGCAGGATATTGGTATAACACATTTCGTATTGAATGGTAATTCCCAAAAAATCAAAGTCTTTAACAGGATCCTGCGATTCCAATGCAAACAAAGGGATTTTCAGACTGCGCATAATGGCATCCAAATCCAGCCAAGGAGAATAGACACGCTCGCACCAGACATCTTCCATGGAATTAAACATATCGTATAAAATCTGTATGCCCAGATGGGACATACCGATCTCATAGACGTCGGGAAAGCACATGGCAAAGCGGACTTTTATTTTCTCCTTATCCTTTATCACGGAATTTACCTCATGTCCGATGTACCTTTCCGGCTTCTCTATTTTCATCAATATATCATCGGAAAGAGCTAAATTTTCTTTCATATTGTTCCTCCGTTTATGTAATATAATTTCTTTGGAATTTTCTTTTTGCGGGAGTCAAAGTCCCGCGAGCAATGAGCTAAGCAGCTGCGAAGCAGACATTTGGCGAATGCCGCGAGCTCTGTCATATGTTTCCCGAAACACCCAGTACAGCATTTACCATTGGATTTTTTCCCATTTGTCATGACATTGTCAGAGCTTGCCATAGATCTGGGCAGATTTCCATTGCCTTTTCATTCATTTTTCATTCATAATTGAGTAATATGCACCTGCCTTTTGCGCCAGTACCGCGTTGTCGTCAGTCAACAATGCCACTGCATTGCCTCCTTCCTTCGCCCTGTCCTGACACAAAATTCAGGCACCTATTACTTCAAAATTAATGCAACACTGTACTGGTTCTCCGGAAACAACGCAAAGAGGCGTGTCTGGATAGGGCAATGATTTTTCCGACAATCTCCGGTGCCGGATAGTTTTTGCAATAAATGCTGTCTTTTTGCCGGAATTTATTTCTTGGCAAGCATCAGGATTTAGGGCGTTGAGCGCAGGGAACAGGCATGTTTCATTTGTTTTACATCATCGGCGGTGATTTCTCTGTCCGAGTAGCGCGCATGTTCATAGAGCTCCGCCATACCGGGCAGAGAAAGGGAAGCGCCGCATTCTTTTGCGGTCATATAATTCAGAGCAGCCCTGTCTTCCGCACTTTTGCCGGAGAGAACCCGTTTTTTATATAGTTTCCGGATCCGTTCTTCAGGAGTAAAACGCCGGAACAGTCCGGCCTTTTTTGTGTTGTTCTCTTTTTTTACAATATTGCATTTTTCCCGGATATCAAAGACACTTTCTTCATCGGTTATAAGAGAGATTTTCTCTGCTTTTCTGCCGAATTGAGTCTGCAAAAACCGGACGAGTCTCTTCAACGCCTTGGCCAATACATAAACACATCCGCAGACAAAAAGGACAATTGCCGCATATTCCAAGACTTCCCAGAGCCAAAAGGTTTCTGCCGGAGGAAGATTTAAGTCACCGGGTGCGGCAGTATGCCCTTGATTTTCTATCGGCAACGGTTCCTCTGTGGCTCCTCCGTCCGGAAGAAGCCGGATAATCAGCCGCAGCAGAACTTTTAGAATTTCCTTTAAAATGCGCAGAATAGGTTCCAGCCACTGTAAGTTCAGACTCAAAGCCAAAATCAATACGCCGATCAATGTATAAGGAAGCACGAAACCGATTCCGGAATGCAAAATTTCCTTTGCAGGCAGATATCCTGCGCTGGATTTGTTAACCAACAGGAAACTTAAATAGTGTCTCAAGTAATAGATTATCAGGTAACAGGCCAATACACCGATTAGAATAAACATAAAATATTTATCCCAGTCCGGTATGTTTTTTTGTTTGTGAAACAGATAATTTGCCGCAACAAAGATCACCGATGCAGTGACCGGATGAATGGTTTCCGTATAAACAGAAGCATTTTCCTTAAGCCTCAGCATAAAAGAATGAAAGGTGTATGCCGCCGCACAGATCACACAGATCATATATCCGCTGAGGGAGGCAAAGCAGATTGTACAGGCTATCACTGCCCCATGACAGAGGACAAAGAGCCAGAACCGCTGCACATAATATCTCACCAGAAAAAAGGCAATGGGAATCAGGCCGCACACTGCCCAAAACAGAAATCCGGGATCTTTCTTCTCGGGAAATCTGCTCAGTTCTATGGCAAGCCCTGACAAGGTCATGACCAATGGGAAAAAAATCCAATGGTTCATCTGGGATGTCAGGATTTCTATAATCAATTCCAACCGTTCGGTTTTTATCATACCATCCCCCTCTTTATTCCTTCCGCAATAAGCCGGATAAATTTGTGATAAGCTGCCGTCTTCTTTCTGAACCGTGAAATGCTCTGAGCGCCGGAGTATTGCTTCAAGCACGGCAGAGAGCGGGAACAGCATGACGGAAAGTGAGAAAACTTTGTATCGGCTCAGCCCTACAAATGGATAAAATGAACCTGTTTCCGCAGTGTTTCCGGAATCTCCGGATCCTTGTTCCCCGAAACGGGATAGAACCAGTAGAATTCGTTTCCGGCATCTCCGTATTTTTCCAGAAGCTCCAGAAAATCGTCATACTGGTTCGGGGAGACAAAACAGGTGATGGTTCCTCTCGCTTCCGAGAAAAGTCTCTCCTCAAAGCATGTGGTAAAGTCTGCCGTGGGCTGTTCCAAATCCAGACGGGCCAATCCTCTGCAGACGGTTTCAAACTGCCCGTCTCCGGCCTTCGCCTCGATAGTAAGAGGTTTGCGGGTTTTGATATCCACACCGTTGCCGTAACATGCCGTCTGAATTCCCTGTTTTAAGAAAAATGCGCTCAATCCGGCTGCCAGCTGCAGGGACGCTTCCACACAATCTTCTTTTTTCATAATATTGTCATCTTCCACATTCAAGAAAATGCGGATAGATTTCAAAGCGGTGTAATTTTTCTGATTTACTTTCAGCTCTCCGGTTTTGGCGGTAGCTTTCCAGTTAATGCTGCGCATATCGTCAAAGGGCTGGTATTCCCGGATTCCTCTGTACTCAAAAGGGTCTTCCAACAGATGACGCTTGGACAGCACCTCGCCGTTTAACTGTGTCAGCGACCGGCGCAGCTCATGGCTGTCATAGGGCTTCGGATACACATAGATCTCCGTATGCAGCGGCCGGTCAGCCACCATCTGGCTGGTCAGAAAAATATCCGACGCCACCAGACTGGCGCCGTCAATCTCATAGAACCCTCTCCTGCCCCCGACAAATTTCAGGGTTCGGGTGATTTTCTCGCCGCCTCCTACACGAAACATATCGCTGCGGTAAAACTGGTCGGTGGTCCGGGCTCCTTCTACACTGTCGCCAAAGACCAGATGACGATCCGTTTTAAATTTTACTTTCAGCATCGGCAGGGGAAGTCTCTTTCTATTTTGAATGATCTCTTTCAGTGCGCTCTCTTCCCCCTGAAAAATGTGCTCTCTGGCAAAGCAAATATCCACAGTGAGATTCTTATGCCATAATCGCTGGTAAATCAGCTTCTGTAACACGAATAACAGGAAAAAAAGCAGACAAATGCCAATTAATTTAATCATGCCGTAAAGTCCTCTGTAGGTACGGGAATGGTTTCCAGAAGCTTCTGAATCAAATCCGCTGCGCTGTCGCTTCCTCCGGAGCCGTAGCCCAATACCACTCTGTGGGCAAGGACGGGTACCGCAAGCGTTTTGACGTCATCGGGGGTTACATAGCTTCTTCCCTCCAAATACGCGTATGCCTTGGCGCAGCGAAGCAGCGCCAGACTGCCTCTGGGACTGACGCCCATAATAAGATTGCCGCCCTGTCTGGTTGCATCCACGAGGGAAACCATGTATTCCAGCACACATTTATGTACAAAGGTTTGATTGGCCTGCTGCCTTGCCTGAAGCAGCTCATCCAGTGTCAGAACACTCTGCAGTTCATTCAAAGGTTCTTCGGTCATGTAACGCTGCAGGATGGCAAGCTCCTCTTCTTTTCCCGGCAGCTCCATGGAAAGCTTCATCATAAAACGATCCGTCTGCGCTTCCGGCAGAGGAAAGGTTCCTGCCGTCTCCACCGGATTCTGGGTGGCAATTACGAAAAAGGGCTTTCCCGGTATATAGGATTCACCGTCTATGGTCACTTGGCGTTCCTCCATACACTCCAAAAGTCCCGCCTGTGTTCTGGGGGTGGCGCGGTTAATCTCGTCCGCCAGAAGGATATTTGTGAATATGGGACCCTTCCGCAGCACGAACTCGTTCTTCTTACTGTCAAATATGTTTAAACCGGTGATGTCGCTGGGAAGCAGATCCGGAGTAAACTGAATCCTTGCGAACTCTCCCGCTATAGTCTTGGCCAGTGTCTTTGCAAGCTTTGTCTTTCCCGTGCCGGGAACGTCTTCCAGAAGGACATGGCCGTCTGCCACAAGGGCGGTCAATAGTAGCTTGACGGTCCGTTCCTTCCCCACAATCACCTTTGCAATATTCCCAAGTACCTTTTGCCCTATCGTTTTTCCGTTATCTTCCATTTTTACCGATTCCTTTCTGCTATGAAATTTCTCCATGGGAAAACAGATTTCTAAATAAGTATAGCCCAATTGTACCATACCCCCGGTATTATTTCCATTGCTATTTTGGGTCTTTCTGCAAAAGGCAGGGAAAATGGTTACGTTCACTCGCTGCCGCCGCGATGTGTTATCACGCTGCTTCTGCGTGATAAACCAGAGACAGACATGCGCGAAATCGCTGTTTTGCGATTTCTGTGCATAGGTTGCTGTGAACGAAGTGAACAGTAATCTATGCAGGGCAGATAAACGGTAATAAAAAGCAACAGTCCGACAGATGGAATCCGGCCGAACTGTTACCTTACACTGCTGATATTCATTTTTCGTATCCGTCACCGGACAGGGATATTGATCAGCTGTCCCACACGAATACTGTCTACATCGGTAATCTGAGGATTTGCCGCAGTCAGTGCTTTCAGGCTGATGCCGTTTCTCACGGCGATCCTTGAAAGCGCATCCCCTTCTTCCACGGTATATCCTTTCATCACTGCCACGATATATTCGTCCCCTCTGGTCAGTCTGAACATAGCGTTTCCGGATTCCTGTATCCGGTAGATGCCTTGCTGCTTCAAAGCTCCGTCAAATTCATCGTAATAGTAAAGTACCGCATTTCTGCCGGCATTCTGTGTTCCGAGAGAAAGGTGCACATTTATAGGGCATGGAAAGGACTCCTTTTCCCTTATGCAGATCTCCCGGATGACGGTAATTCCTTCCATGGCCGACTGTCTTACCTCATCGGGAATATCGGATTCTTCACAGAGAGTAATTTGAACGGGATAATCCACTGTATGGATATCTCTGCCGCTTACGCTGAAAGCAATTCCGTTTCCCATATGCATTGCCAGCGTAGCATTTTTTCCTGCAAGATGGTTAATAATATCTGTGGGAACGAGGACGGAGCTTCCCGCCACATAATCTACATTACGTCCTTTTCCCTCCTGTATCGCCGCATCCAGTCTCTCCAACATTTCATTCCAGTCTGCCGTGGCTGTTCCGGAGGAATCGCCGACGATGACCGTATGACTGATAATGGCACTGATATCTGCAGCGGCATTTACATGTCCCATCCGGCCGGATTCAGGCGCAAGTGCGGTGGTGAGTGTCACCGCAAATATAATGGCTGCTTTTTTCTTCATTTTTTCTCCATTTCCGCGCTGCTTTTTTTGCGCATACAGAGCTTGTGTTATTTTTGTTACATTTTCGTGTACGAATTATCATCCGCTAATTTCAGTATTCCCACAGGCAGGAAAAACATTAATGTTTTACACTGGCAACTTCTGCCGGAAATAGACTTCCGGAATTCGTTCTAAAAAATAAATTTGTACATAATTTATAGTAATCGAATTATTTTGGTGTATGCTATATGCGCGATGTGACTACAGAACAAAGACTTCGTCTGATTCAGCAGGTTCGTTCCCGCTATCATGAAAATCAATATGATCTCTCCAACAGAGAGCGTATTTTATACGGAAAGAGTTTTACCGGAGAAATCCCTCCGGGAACGGAAGCGGACCTGCCCGATCCCGATGTAAAACAGCCCTTTTCCTCCTTTAAGATCCGCCTTATGATTGCGGTTCTTCTGGGAGCGGCCGTGATTTCCATGGATCGGAACCATATCAAAATCGCCGGAATTACCTCAGAGCAAATCTATCAGGCAATTTCGGCGGATTTTGAGGAAAATATTGAAAAAATGGTAGTATCCTTTTCTCAGCAGACGGAAAATTCCGAAGGAAAGGAATAAACCGGTCAGCTCCAGAAGTTGTATTTTCCGCTGGTATATGCGTTTGTGCGGGAACCGGCAGCGTTATAGTAACCGGAGTAGCTCTCTGCATTGGCGTCCGCATAATCGGATACGCGGGAAGCCAGAAAACTTAATTTGGAGAAGAGACCGCCCTCTGCAAACAGCGCGTTCAGTTTCGCCGCTATGGCGGAAGCCGCCGTTTTAGAGCTTTCCGCATCGGAAGGTTCTTGCGCCGTCTCCGTGGCATCGGTTTCTTCCTGAGAGGAATCCGGCTGCTGCTGGGTGCCTTCCGCAGCGCTTCCGGCCTCCGATGCGTTCCCTTCGGAAATATTACCTGCCGCTTCGTTCGCCGCCAGCTCTGCCTTGAACTTTTCAAATTTAGCCTTGTTAAAACTCAAAGTACCGTTCTTCTCCACGGTAATACCCAGTTCCGCCAGCTCTTTTTTATACTCTTTTACGGTATCCTTGGCTGTCTGTGCATAAAGCATATTTAAGGTATCGGAAGATTTCCCCAGATTTTTCAACATATCATTGTATTTGTCTACAAAGGTCTGAAGATCGGAGGAGGAAACGTTCTCGCTGCCGGTTGACAGAAGCTTTTCCGCGGATGCGGCAGTCTGGTCGGCGGATTTTTCCAGCTTCTCATAATCCGATTTCTTTTTGGTGTCTGCTTCCTTGCTCGTTTTTGATAACGTATTTGCCAAAGAAACATTGGAATTATTTCCGTTGATATAATTCAGCAAAGAAGTTCTGTTTGTAGGAAGCCCCGCCTTCTGAGCGGATCTGTTTAACATTTGTGTCGTAATTCTCATAGTAGTCTCCCCATTCTAGTTTCGTTATAACAGTTCAGACAATAGGCCTGAACTGTTATGAAGCGTTCAACCACGGATACATTTTACCGATATGGCAGATTTGCGACGCTTCGGCACAAACTGCCATATCATCATCTATGGGCAAAGCTTGATGTCCAAATACGGGACGGATGGCTGCAATAACCACTCATGGTTTGATACGTGCTCTGAGCGGTAACAGTGCGGTTTGCCGTTGTTTTTGCGGAAGTATGTGCAGTACCGGAGGCGGTCTGCGCTGCCGCATTGCCGTTCGTGGTTCCCATAGTCTCCTGAAGAGCCTTGCGGAATGCTTCCTGAAAGGCTGTCTGGAAATCGGCGGAAGACATACCTGCCGTTCCCGAACCTGCCGCTGTGCCCTCGGCGCCTTTTGCCTCGCCGACAGCGCTGCCCGTACAGTAGTTCTTCAACTGATTGCAGAAGTTCATCATGTACAATGAATTTGCCATCATATTCATGCCCATGCCGTAGGAGCCGTAGCCGACCGGACTGATTAGATTGTAGCCTAACAAATTATAACTCATGCTCCATGCCTCTCCTTTCTTCGTTTATAATCACTATATCGAAAAAAATATTCCACAGACAAGTCAAATGTAACCAGACCGCCCCAAACAGGAATGAACCAAAAAGTCCGCACAGTCCGTCCGCCAATACTGTATTACAATGCGGCCAAGATGCATGTGCATAGGTTTTGCCGGCCATTAATCCGAAGGATGTCCGGCAGGGGAAGCGTTGATATCGAAATCACCGTTGGCCAGCATCACCGTCAGGGTAAATTGGTGCTCCTTAGCTTCCCATGATACACCACCCTGATACCGCTGAGCCGCCGCCCGGATATTATGCATGCCGATACCATGTGCATTGCTGTCGGGCTTCGTGGTGGAGGGAAAAACACTGCCCTGACCGATTTTCAATTCTCCGTTAAAACTATTCTCCACCGTTAGGAGAAGGGTCTCTTTCCGGCAGAGGGAAGAAAGACGGATAAAGCATTCACTTCTCCGACTGTCTGCAGCCAGCTTCTCACATGCCTCAATGGCATTATCCAGCGCATTTCCCAGAATGATACATAGGTCGGTGGGCTGGATATTACAGCTTTTCGGAAAAATCAGGTTTTCCGCCTCAAAATTAATATGCGGAAGTTTTTCGCATATTTCGTGATATTTCATGGAAAGCAGTGAGTCTACCACGGTGCTTCCTGTCTGAAAAGGGATATCCAGCTTACCCAGTGTCCGGTTGAGCTGCTCCAGATAATCGGGAAGATCCCTGTTCCCGCTCTGCTGTTCGATTAGATTTGCCAATACTGCCAGTTGGTTTTTCATATCGTGTTTCATGGAACGGACGCCGGAATAAATGCGTTCCAGCTCTCTTGCATGTTCCTCCATACTGACAATCTGCTTTTCCAGAACCGCTCTTCTGTTCCGCTCTTCGTTTAATGTCAGCATTTCCTGATACAGCTTGACGCTGTAGAGCATGGAAAACAGACATAAGACCAGCAGAAGGGGAACAATCGCAATCAGTAAAGGAAAAGACTCATAAAAGCTTTTCAGCATGGCATCTTCCGTGGTGAACATGATGATGCGAAGCAGAATACACAACAGAAAACTGCTGGTACAGGGAAACATCAGGAATAAAAACTCCGTCCTGTGGAGGGGCAGCTCTCTGCTTTTGAAGCTTTTACGCAAATAACGGAAAGCTCCATACATGACGACAATGAATAAAGCGGTATATGAAATCTGCTGAAGGATGCTCAGCTTTTCCATCAGTGACAAATATTTCTCGATATCTATTTGGAGATAATTCCGCTCAAACCAGTCCGTATAGAGGTCATAGATCCTATTCCAGAAAATCGACAATGAAAAAGAGAGAAAGCGGCTGATTTCGCTGACCGCCGCAAACATCATGGTAATCAGGATCAGTTGCTTTCTGTTTCCCTGATAGGCCAGAAAGGAAATAAATAACAGGCTTCCGTAAGTTAAAAACAGTTTAAGCAGACCTTTGACGGTGTATGCGGGCTCCATAAAGGTAATGATTATCAAGGAATCAATCAGCTTCTTGCATCCAAACCAGAAGACTCCCGGAAGGAAATATGCCCACCGGGAATCGGACCGCTTGAGTCTGAAAAAATGACGATACAGAAGACAAAACAGTAAGGCCCAAATGAGATTCATGGAAAAATCTGCCGTCTCCACAATCAGATAATACCGATCAGACACAGGAAACTCCCCCCTGCTTTAAATAGTTCATATAAGCAGCCGCAAAATCATTATATTTTTCCTTGGACAAATAAATGGTTTCCCCGTTGTGCAGAAGGATGCTGTCTGCACTGTACCGGGCAATATGCGCCATATTTACCAGATATCCCCTATGGCAGCGGAAAAATCCGTCGCCCAGCAGCTCTTCCATATGAGCCATGGTAGCATAGATGGACTCCGTCTGGTTCAGGGTGTGGATATCTACTTTCCGCCGACAGTTTTCCACATATAATATTTCGCTTTTTATGAGTGTAAAACTCCGTGATTTCGTCTGAAAAAAAAGAGATTCCTCTCTGCCCCGGATACGTTTTCCCGCTTCCTTCAGCGCTTCCTGAAACACATTGCTGAATTTATCGTTTGCCAGCGGTTTTAAAAGGTAGTGAAATGCAGATACATCAAAGGCCTCAAAAACGTATTCCTTTAATGCCGTCACAAAAATAAGAATCGTATCCTCTCTCCGCTCCCGTAAAGTTCTGGCTATTTCCATTCCGTTCGTATCGCCCATCTGTATGTCCAAAAAAAGTATATCAAAATGCTGTCTTTCCGCAAGAAACTGTTTTCCGGAAGAATAACATACCACTTGACTATCGGGTGCCGTTGCCAGAATCAATTTCTTAATCTGTAGACAGATTTCTTTTTCATCATCACAAATTCCAATGTTCATGCCATTCGCTCTCCTCTGTACTTATATCGGTAGTTTTCCAAGAAAACCATGGCAAAATGTAACGAAACGTATATAAAAATGTAATTAAAGTCCGTGTATGCCGAATGCGGGGCGGCTATCCGATTTTTTACTGTATAAAAAATGCCGCAAGCGCACTTTCGCTATGGCGGAATTTCCTATAAAAAAAGCCGTCGCTCCGGCAGCCCATTCCGCTACCTTGCAACAGCTATCCTGCATTCCGTAATTTAGGTTAGAACTTAATTTGTATGATACCACATTCCAAAAGAAAAGTCTAGTATTATTTTTGGGATTTGCTATACTTTAATAGCTAAAAGGTACAAAGAAAGGAGCACCAAATGAAACTTGAAGAGCAAAAGCACATTCAGGGAACCTCCCCGGAGGACGAGGAGAAGCACCTGAAAGAGACACTTGATGTAATCCATGCAAACATGGATAGCTACGGTCGTCAGGTTCAGGAAATGAAGGCGAATATTGATGAAATGCTGGAGCATTATCACGATAACGACGCCGAAGTGTATGTGATTCTGTGCAATACCATCACCATGCACGAACATATGAAGCGGGCGCTGGAGCGAAATGAAAGGGCGGCGGCTAAGCCCTATTTCGGAAGAATCTGCTTCCATGACGAAGGGTCGGACAGGGAAGAATCTATTTACATCGGCAAAGGCGGCATATCCCGCGATTCCACCCATCAGGAAGTAATTGACTGGCGTGCTCCCATGGCCAACGCTTACTATGAGAACGGTTTGGGTAAATGCAGTTATCCTTCTCCGGAAGGGACTCCTATTTGGATTGATTTGAAGCTGAAACGAACCTATGAAATTGATCAGGGAAAACTTCTGGATTATTTTGACAGCGAAGTGATTTCTAATGATGACCTGCTCACCAAGTATCTGGCCAGAAATAAACAGGCCGTGCTGGGAGAAATCGTTGCCACCATCCAGAAAGAACAAAATGATATTATCCGCAAATCGCCCTATCACAATATTATTGTCCAAGGGGTGGCAGGTTCCGGAAAAACCACGGTGGCCATGCACCGTATTTCTTTTATATTATACAATTATGCGGAACGGTTCCGCCCCGATGACTTTTATATCGTGGGAAGCAACCGTATTCTGTTAAATTATATCACCAGCGTGCTGCCCAGCCTTGACGTCTACGGTGTGCGCCAGATGACTATGGAACAGCTCTTTGTCCGGCTTCTCTACGAGGATTGGGATGAGAAAAAATACAGCATTTGCAAAAACACTCAAAATACGGAGACAGGAAAAATTAAGGGAACGGACGGCTGGTATCGGAAGCTGAAACAGTTCTGTGACAGGCTGGAATGGGATATCATCCCTACGGAATCCGTCTATTTAAATCCCATGCAGTTTGTGGAAGGAATTCAGGATGGCCGCTCAGGGGTCTATGACCGCAGCGGCGGAGAGACGCCGGATGCGGAGAAATTGGTGCAGCTGGTGGACGGACAGGCCGTAGAACGCTATATCAGGCAGAATCCGTCCATATCTACCCAAAGTAAAATCAATATGTTGAATGACAGGCTGATCATTAAGATAAAGGATGAATTTCTGGGCAAAGGCGTCAAATACACCGAAGCGGAACGCAAAGCCATTTTAAAAGCTTACCGCGGCCGTTATGGCAGTAAGATTTGGAAGCTTTCCACTTTTCGGATCTATGAAGATTTTCTAAAAGAACAGCGTGCTTCCGGTATTCGGGTAGAGCTTCCCGGCAGGGCTTTTGACGTCTATGACTTGGCGGCGCTTGCTTATATTTATAAACGCACCAAGGAGACGGAGGTCATCAGCGAAGCTCATCACATCGTAATCGACGAGGCACAGGACTTCGGTATGATGGTGTATGACTGCCTGAACTTCTGTATTAAAGACTGTACCTATACCGTTATGGGGGATGTGTCCCAGAATATCCGGTTTGGCTTAGGATTGAATGACTGGGAAGAACTACGCAAACTGCTCCTTCATGACGACCCCATGTCCAGCTTCGGCATCCTGAAAAAAAGCTACCGTAACACCGTGGAAATATCCCATTTTGCCATCGACATCCTGCATCACGGTAAGTCGGCCGGCTATCCCGTGGAACCCATTATCCGGCATGGCAATCCGGTAACGGTCCGGCTCTGCAAAGAGGGAAGCGAACTCTGGCAGGCGGCAGCCCAACAGTGCCGTGACTGGCAGGCAAAGGGTCTTCCCACCATTGCCGTTATCTGCAGGAATCAGGAATGTGCCCACCGTGCGGCTGCAGAGCTTAGAAAGCGGATAGAAATTATGGAGACCGATCCGGAAAAGGCCGAATTTGGGAACGGGATTATGGTGCTGCCTGTGGAATACACAAAGGGGTTGGAATTTGACGCCGTATTGATTTTAGACCCAACCAGAGAAGAATATCCGGTGGACGACGGACACGCGAAGCTGCTCTATGTGGCGGCCACCAGAGCATTGCATGAACTCTGCGTATTGCACACCGGAAATCTGACGGGGCTGATTGCGGATCCCCTTCCGGAAACCGTGCAAGGGACAGTTATGGATACGACAGATGAAATAAAAGGAGAGACATCAGGGAAAAACCTGTCACCGGAAAAAGCCCCCCAAAACAAACTTATAAGAAAAAATACTCATTTCCCCGAAAAAGATCCCGCAAAAACAACCGGAAAAAAGCCCCGTCCGGTTGCCTTAAGTCCGGCAAGCGCCTCTAAGGCCACAGGATCCTCAGCGGCAGATGCCTCCTCCTCTTCCTCTGCCATAGTACAGACGTACAAAAGTTATAAAAGCAATACAGGAAGCAAAAAAGACCAGACGAGTCAACAATACCAACACGGTCAAAAAGCCCGGATATCACAGAGTAAAAAGCCCGACCTCGTCAGTCAAGAAAATCCGTCTGTTTCTCCTCGGACATCAGGCTCCTCACACCGTTCTCCTATGGAAGAAACAGAGAAACGCCTCCTTTCGGATCGCTTTTCTGATAACCAAAACCAAAACAGAACCGTTTTCCCGGCTTTTGGGGACTTCCCTCCCACCGAGAAACTTCGTCCCATGGGTCACAACAAAATCGACCTGTCCGTGCGCTGGGTGATGAAACAGCCGGACGGCCTGTATCTGCAAAGTCGATACGGTATTCTACGCCTCTCTCCCATTGGCAGCGGCATTTTGAGGATAACTTTTGCAAAGGGCGGAAAGCTTTTAGACGGCACCCATCCCCGGATCCGAATTCAGAGGTTGGAAAAATTTTGGCTTTACAAGGAAGCAGGCTCCATGGTAACTCTTTCCACAGACGAGCTTGTGATTCAGGCGGACAAAAGCACGGGATCCATCCGTTATCTGAACCAGGATAAAAAACTTTTACTGGCGGAGAGGTTCAGGGAATGCAGACAGCAGGAGGCTTTTTCCGGAGGCGGGCTTCAATCGTGGCTCTTTTTAGAGCCCGCAAAAAAGGAACAGCTTTTTGCCATAGGTCCCAGTGATCAAAAAGCGCTTCCTTTGAGAGGAGCCGCCCGGTATATTTCAAGTGAGGGAGAACTTCCCTTCCTTTTCTCCGATCAGGGTTATGGCATTTTGGTTGCTTCGGACGCCCCCGTAATCTGCTGTGACCTTCCGGCATACGGAACCTATCTGCACACGGAAAATGAAATGCAGATGGACTATTACTTTATAACAGGCAAAAAAACAGAGAACTTGATAAATGCCCGTCGGTTCCTGCTGGGAGAATTATAACCTTGCGGCGACCAAACAATCAATGCAATCATAAATTACCGCTACATCAGAAATGGCTTAATTTTTCTTGAGACAAACAACCAATAAATCATTCCTTTCACACTTACGGACATGCCGACGCAGTCGGCACAAACAATTAATGAATCGGTGCAAGTTTGGAAGAAGCTCTGCTCCGCAGAGCTTCTTCACACTTTTACATTGCAATGTTATTTTGTTTCCGTAACATAATTTCTGATCTCCGATACCTCATCAAAATCCATTTCAGAAATGCAGATTCCGATTTCGGGCATTGCGTGAATTACCAGTCCTTCTCCAATATAGATTGCCACATGGGAGGGAGTATCGTAAAAGATTAAATCTCCCGGCTTCGCATTTTCCAAATCATCTACTTTTGTTCCCAGCTCACGCTGTCCGTTGGAATTATGCGGAAGACTTATTCCGAAATACTCATATACACTCTTGGCAAAACCGGAACTGTCTGTCCCTTCTGTCAGGCTGTCTTCACCCCACCCATAGGGATTGCCAACGAACTGCAAGGCATATTCTGCAATTTCCGCACCCCTTTTATTATCTTCTGTCACTTTCACTTCAAAGGAATCTTCCGGTACTATATTCAGCTTTTCTGTCAAAATATCGGATTCAAGTCCCAGACTTGCCATGTATTCCGCCGCTTTTTCCGGATTTGCCTTTGATATATCCAGAGGCAGTTTAAATAAAGCATTTAGACCTTCATATTCTTCATTTCTGCTGATTTTTCCCGTCAGTTCATCATAGCAATAAGCATCTGTATTATAGAACATTCCTTCCGAAACACATAGATACAAATCATGGTCTGCAAACATTTCTATGCTGTCACATTCAAAGAGTCTGTACAGAATTCCGTCTTCTGTCATATCCGTATAATTGCCGGACATGCTCGCTATATTATAGAAAGCAGGATTATACTCGCCGATAAGTGGTGAAGCAAAAAAATCTAATTTATCATATTCTTCTTCAGAAGTATCCGGTAAGGGTTCACCATCTGCCCTCTCAATAGCGATAACCGCATATGTCCTGTCTGCAATGACAGCGCCGTTTTCACTGCAACGGGGATGTTCCGACAACAATTCTCCGGAAATGATACTCAACAGCGTCACGCGGTACTCTCCATAACTTTGAGTTTCATGAACGGACACCGCCTGTTCACTCGAGAATGCTTCTGCCAGCTTAATGTCCCGCATATTTTCAGCCACATGAGAAGAAGGTAAATACTTCCATGCCGCATAGACTGTCACGGAACTCACGGACAACACCGATACGGCAATGATTGCTGCTGCCGATAGTCTTCTTTTCATTCTTTTTTCCATTGTGCTCTGCTCCTCCGCCTGATTTAATATTTTCTGATTCAGCTCCCGGTCTGCTTCATCAATGGGTGCAAGGGCATGTCTTAATGCATCATCAAATTTTTTATCCATAATAAATATCCTCCAAATCCTTTTTTAATGTTTTTCGAGCCTGATATAGTCTGCTGAGTACGGTTCCTGTCGGTATATTCATTGTCTCAGCTATCTGTGCCGTCGATAAATCTTCCATATAGAAAAGAAGAACCACAATTTTTAATTTTTCAGGCAGCCTGTTTACTGCCGTTCGTATTGCTTCGGCTTTCTCCTGATTGGTTATTCTTTCTTCCGGCGACAGTTCCGCAGCTTTACTCATGTATGCATCTCGTTCATCTGCTATAGGCTGTACATCTGCAATTCTTTTCCTCCATGCAAATTTTCTTTTTTTGTTGTTCCAAATGCGCAAGGCAATTGAAAGAAAATAGCTTTTGGGATTATTGGCATATTCTATTTGCTCTTTTAATTTGACAGCCGTCAGAAAAGTATCTTGGTATAAGTCGTCAGCCTCCGGCGTATTGTTTGTAAGATGCTTACAAAATGAATAGATATCCCTGCCGTATTTATCTATACACATTTCAAGCTCTTGTTTTGTCATCTAATGTTCTCCCCTTAAGACATTTTAGCAAAACTGCAGTTTTTTGCCCTTCACTCATACATTGTAATAACTTATAAATTTATTCAAGTATTATTACTTATCCTAAAACTTATTCAGCTCCCCTCTTTTCTAAAGCCGCCCGAATAAAAACTTCCTTTCTGTTTTTTTCAGTTTAACTTCAAAGTTCTAAAAAATCTTGTAACCGGAATCAATTTAAACGTTACTTTTTATAGGATTTTTATAGAATTATCTGCTATACTAAATAGAAAAGAGTAACCCGCAAATGGAAAATGTCTTTTCAGCCATATGTGGGGTGACACCATGGAAAGAAGATTTGATAACATGAAAGTACTATTGCTTGAAGATGATATAGAACTATGCAGTTCGATACAAGATGAACTGCAAAAAGCCGGATATAAAGTTGACTGCTGTTATGATGGGGAAACTGCCATGATCCATGCACTAAATATAGAATACGGCTATGATCTGGCAGTTATTGACCGCATGCTCCCCGTCATTGACGGAATGACAATTATTAAGGCCATGCGCCGGAAGGGAATTGCAATCCCTGTCATTATTATTACGGGAATGTCAGAACTAAACGATAGGATAGAGGGGCTGGATAACGGAGCAGATGACTATCTGGTAAAGCCGTTTCATATACCTGAACTGCTTGCGCGTATCAGGGCATTGATCAGGCGTCCGGCAGAAATCAGGCAGGAAACGTGTTGCTTTTCCGATCTGTCTTTCAACCAAACGGAACATATCCTGTCATGCGGTACAAATTCCCTGCTTTTAACTGCAAGAGAGTCTGAAGTATTATCCGTTTTTATCAGCCAACCCCAGTCACTCATCTCCAGAGAACAACTGATATACAAAATCTGGGGAATCGATACAGATATCGTACCCGGAAACGTGGATAATTATATTTCGTTTCTCAGGAAACGATTACGTGAGATAGGAAGCGGCTGCGAAATAAAAACGGTTTACGGATCCGGTTATAAATTGGAGGGCAAAAATGCTGGAGCATTTATATAAAAAACTGCATCTTATTTTTATTGGTTCCATTATGTCTATCATAACCGTCATTATTGGAATCTTATGCAATGATTTCATTGATAATCAACGGCAAAACGACAGTGTTTTTTTCGGGCGGCTTTCTACGTTAATGATTTATGAACTGGAAAATCCGGAAAAAAGCCCTCAAACGGTTATTAAGTCTTATGAAGATAACTATTCCATTTTTGCCGTGCTAAAGGATGCACAGGGAAATGTAATTTATCAAAGCTCTCTCTCATTTCCAACCGATATAACCTTTTTATTAAGACAATTTACGGAGAAGGCAAATGTTGAATCTGTCACAGCATTAGACCGGACAATGGCTACGACACAAGGCGGAATTTTATCTTTTTCCGGTGGCTCACATGATAAATATTGGGGAATACCGGCTGTTGTCATTGACAAAAACGGAACCCTGTTTTATCTGAGCCTGCTGTACCGGCAAAAGACATCTTTTGAACTGATAGTGAAACAACTGCCTTTTTATATACTGCTATGGGTGGTCTCCTTATTTTGTATCGTAATTGTAAGCCGTTTTCTGCTGAAACACGCCATAGAACCAACCGAAAAAGTATTAAAAAGCCAGAAAGGTTTTATCGCCGCTGCCTCCCATGAGCTAAAAGCGCCGCTTGCAGTCATACTTGCCAACAATGACAAAATAAACAGATTAAGCGACGGCATACCGGATATTCAAAAGGCCGCGAATATTATAGATGCAGAAACTATGCGAATGTCAAAATTAATTAAAGATATGCTTTTACTGGCTTCCTCAGATTCCGGAACACGTAATATCAATAAAACAATGGTAAATATTGATACTTTGCTGATCGCCCTTTATGAAGCGTATGAACCCATATGCAGCCAAAAAGGAATTCCTTTAGATGCAGATTTTATGGAGGACCACTTTCCCATACTATACACAGACCGGGAATGTCTTTTTCAGATTTTAAGTATTTTTATGGATAATGCCATTTCCCATGCTAAAACGAAAGCATCCATCCAAATAAAAGCCGCTCTGTCACGCAAGGCTGTCACTATTTCTGTTATTGATCACGGACGGGGAATTTCCGCCGAGGACAAGCCTTACATTTTTGACCGCTTTTATTGTGCCGATAAGTCACATACAGACAAGTCACATTTTGGTCTTGGACTAAGCATAGCAAAGGAATTGGCAGGATTTTTGTCCGCGAATGTGGGGATAAAAAATACAGAAGGCGGTGGGGCTACTTTTTTCCTTATACTTCCGTTGAAATAGGAAATAATACAATCTCTAAATCATTCTATCCTCCACATTCGGCTTACAATTATCTGTTTGCCAGCTCTGTGGTAATCTCCTCCCATGTCACATCCTTCTCCGCCATCAGCACCATCATATGATACAGGAAATCGCTGATTTCGTATTTTATCTCATTGGGATTGGGATTTTTAGCGGCAATTACAATCTCCGTCGCTTCTTCGCCCAGCTTTTTTAAAATTTTGTCAATGCCTTTCTCAAAGAGGTAATTCGTGTAAGAGCCCTCTTTGGGATGAAGCTTGCGATCCTTGATTATGTCAAAGACTTCTTCAAAAACTTGAAGCGGATTACTGCTTTCTTCGTAATCTTTTTTTGTTATCTCATTGAAAAAGCAGCTTCTGGCGCCTGTGTGGCAGGCGGCTCCCACCTGAGAGACCCTTGCCAGAATAGTATCCATATCACAATCTGCGGCAAGACTTTTCACATATTGAAAATGTCCGCTGGTTGCGCCTTTCAGCCAAAGCTCACTGCGGCTGCGGCTGTAATATGTCATTTTTCCCGTGCTGATGGTAAGATTGTATGCCTCCTCATTCATATAGGCCACCATCAGAACCTCCAAAGTGCGGTAATCCTGTACTACAACAGGTATCATTCCGTCACTGTTCAAATGGAAATCAGACCATTGGAAAGCGGCCTCAAAGGTTTCCACCTGTATGCCGTTTTCACGGCAGAGATTTTTCAGGGATAATATTTCCCTGTAGTTGTCATTGATGGTATTGCCCGTAACACCGCATACACCGTCATAAGCAAATATTTCCATCAGCTTATTCAGTGCGATCCGGTTAATCTGCACATAAAAGGGCAGTCCGGTAATTTTTTGAGTCTCACGAATTTGGTGAGGATTCATCAACACCATTCCGGAGATGTATGTCTCCAGCAATTCCTTATTTGCGGCGAGTACCTGAGCATCATTGTAACCGGCCAGAATTTTGTCCTTACCGAATTTCAGGGATACTTCTTCGGTGATGGCAATATTGCTCTCCTTCTCATAATCCAGAACCGCCTTTTTACAGCCCGCGTAAAGAAGCTTCTTGACATCCTCCATGCGCTTTATATTTCCGGCGCCGATTACGTCCACTTCCGCAATTTCGCAGATTTCCTTTAGGATGTCCAGTGCGGCATCGTGCTCTTCATCGCTCTCCGACATATCAAATACAATCAGCTCATCCGCATTGTTTTCGTTGTAGTAATCCACAAGACGCAGAGGGTCTGTCTCTACCACGGAGAGATCCCCAAGGCTCTTTACCGCGTGTTCATGATATAAATAGATACAGGGTACAAACTTTTTCGTTATCATATGCAAGTCACACCTTTCACAGCCTTACAGGCTTCCTTTTGTACTGAGCACATCCGGAATGCGGGAATCCGTTCCCACAGCCTGATCCAATGCCTTTGCAAAGGACTTGAACATGGATTCTATCATATGATGTGCATTGATGCCGTCCAGCATTTTTATATGAAGATTCATACCGGCACTGTAAGAAACGGCATAGAAAAATTCCCTCACCAGTTCGGTATCCAGCTCTCCCACTCTTTCTGTGGGAAAAGTACAATCAAAGTTCAGATATGGTCTGCCGCAGAGATCTACCGCGCAAAGCGCCAGTGCGTCATCCATTGGCAGGATAAAGGAACCGTATCTCCGGATACCTTTCTTATCTCCTACCGCCTGCGCAATGGCTTGTCCCAGTACAATACCCGTATCCTCCACCGTATGATGACCGTCCACATGAAGATCCCCCTTTACCGTACAGTTGAGATCAAAAAAACCATGCTTGGAAAAGCCCTCCAGCATATGGTCGAAGAAGCCGATTCCCGTGGATATCCGGGATATTCCCGTACCGTCCAGATTCAGGTCAATGGAAAGCTCCGTCTCCTTTGTTTTCCGGCTTATTGTTGCTGTCCGCACCATAAATTATTCTCCTTAATCCATATAAAGCAAATCGTAATTTTAACTTTCAGTTTACTCTTCCTCAAATCTTACCTTGATACTGTTGGCATGAGCCGTCAAACCTTCGCTTTCTGCAAAGGCTTCAATGTCCTCATGTACTTTTTCAAGGGCTTCTCTTGAATAAGAAATAATGCTGGTTTTCTTAATAAAATCATCCACGCTGACCGGTGAGAAAAATTTTGCCGTTCCATTGGTGGGTAAAATATGGTTAGGTCCTGCAAAATAATCCCCCAGCGGCTCGGAAGAATACTCTCCCATAAATATGGCGCCTGCATTGCGTACCTTCGTCATGATTTCAAAGGGATTGGCCGTCAGGATTTCCAAATGTTCGGAAGCAATTTCGTTCACCGCGTCAAGGGCATCCTCCATAGTTTCGGCTATCAGAATATACCCGTAATTTTCCAACGATTTTCCAATGATCTCTTTTCTGGACAGTTCGCTGGTAAATGCATCTACCTCCGCAGAAACCTGTTCCGCAAGACTTTTTGAGGTAGTAATCAAAATGGCGCTGGCCATTTCGTCATGCTCCGCCTGAGACAAGAGATCCGCCGCAACATAGCGGGGATTCGCCGACTCATCGGCAAGCACCAGAATCTCGCTGGGACCTGCAATGGAGTCGATGCTGACATAACCATATACTGCCTTCTTTGCCAATGCCACAAAAATATTGCCCGGTCCCGCAATCTTGTCTACTTTAGGAATGGACTGGGTGCCGAAAGCCATTGCGGCAATTGCCTGCGCGCCACCGGCTTTATATATGACATTTGCACCGGCAATATCTGCCGCCACCAAGGTGCCGGGATTTACTTTACCGTCGGCTCCGGGAGGCGTGGTGACAATAATTTCCCCGACTCCGGCTGCTTTTGCCGGAATGACATTCATCAATACACTGGAGGGATATGCGGCTTTGCCTCCGGGAACATAGACTCCGGCTTTTGCAATGGGGGTAATTTTCATGCCGAGAATCGTACCATTCTCCTTGATGTCAAACCAGCTGTTGCGCAGCTGTTTCATATGGAATGCGCGGATATTCTCCGCCGCTTTTTTGATAACTTCGACGAGAGCATTGTCCAGCTTTGCATATGCTTCATCAATTTCTTCCCTTGTAACTTTTATGTTACCGGCATTTAGAGCAAATTTATCAAATTTCAATGTATACTCGAAAACAGCTTCATCCTGTCTTTGGCGCACATTATGGACAATCTCATATACGGTGTCTTCATATTCCGTATAATTGCTGGGGCTTCTCTTAAGTAATTTGTCCAAAAGATCTTTCTTTGTCTCATCCGTAAGCGCTACTATCTTCATTTCATACCTGTCTGCGCGTTGCGTCGCGCACTATTCCGTGGACTTTTTGTATTACTGCTCACTCCGTTCACAGCAACCTATGTACAGAAATCGCAAAACAGCGATTTCACGCATGTCTGTCTCGGGTTTCACCTCGCGGCGACAGCGAGTGAACAGTAACCTTTTTGTTGCCATGGAGCAATCGTTGAATACGCATTTTTATTCAACTTCCGTCAATGCCGCTTTTGCGGCTCAAACAATCAGCGAGAAAAAATCACTTTTTATATGTTTCCGCAAAATTATCTATGCAAGTATAACATAAAACAAAAAAAAATAAAACATTTTTCTTGGATACCATTACCGATACCATTACCGATACCATATCGAAACCATATTAAAACGTGCTGTCCAAGCGATTATTCTAAGGAAACGCTGATTAAATCATCGTTTCCTTAGAGCCTCCGGCGGATGCGCACGGATTTGCAGCAGTTTATGCTGCTCCGCAGCGCAAATCCGGCGCGGGAAACGCTTTAATCAGCGTTTCCCTAATCGATTGGGTTTGGGCACGCTTGCTCTATGCCTTGCAAAAACCGACTGGCATGAAGCCAGCCGGTCTGTTTCACCAGATTAAGAATGATAAAGTATCCTTGCATTATTCCTTTTAGCCTTCGACATTGTATTTAAATCTTCCGACCAGATCCTTCAACATGTCTGCCTGCCTTGATAATTCCTCGGATGCTGCCGCGCTCTCCTCCGAAGTGGCGGAATTGGATTCTACGACCTCCGCAATCTGGTTGATTCCCTCCGAAATCTGAGAAGCCGCTACCGCCTGATCGTCAGATGCAATTGCGATTTCTTTCATGGAATCGTTTACAGTCTTTGCATTTTCTACAACGGTAATCAAAGAGTCCGCGGTAGAATTTGCATACTGGATTCCCTCTTCTACAGCCAGAATCGCATTTTGGATCAGATCCTTAGTATTTCTAGCCGCCTCCGAACTCTGGTCGGCCAGCGCGCCTACCTGAGTAGCTACCACGCCAAAGCCCTTTCCGTGCTCTCCCGCCCGCGCCGCTTCAATGGAAGCATTCAGCGCCAGCAGAGCCGTCTGGTCGGCCACATCCTCAATGCTGCCAATGATTACCGCAATTTTGTCCGAAGCCGCCCGGATCTTATCCATGGCCGCCGTATTGTTTTTCATATGCTCGTTGCTTTCCATCACCCGGTCGTTCATTTCCGCAACGATAGCTCTCGTCTTCTCCGCGTTTTGGGCATTTATGGAAATCTTGTCGGAAATCTCCGCAATGGTTGCCGTAAGCTCCTGTACGGCGCTTGCCTGATCCGTAGCACCCTCTGCCAGCTGCAGCGAAGCGCCAGCCAGATCTTCCGCACCTCTCTGTACACTCTTAGCATTATTGTCAATATCCCGCATTGCGGTGCTTAAGGATTGAATAATTCCTCTAAAGGAACGGCTGATTTCCGCAAAATCTCCCTTATAGTCCCCTTCTATTTCAATCATAAAATTGCCTTCGGACAAATCCGCCAGATGGGAATCAATGTCATTGATTATTCTCTTCAGCCCCTGTATCGTCTGTGCCAAGCCGTTCATCAGTATGGCCGTCTCGTCATTGACCTCCGGCTCGGGGATATCGGTATGGAGATCCCCCTCTGCCAAAAGCTCCAGCCTCTTTACCACTGTCGTAATGGGCTGTACCACTTTATTGCCCAGTTGGATACCGGTTCTGACGCCGTATGCGGTAAAGGCAATGACAAATACGAGGGTAAATGCCAGAGACAGATAAAACATGCCCAAAAATTCATTTCGAACCGCCGCCACACCGATACTCCATCCTTCGGTGCCCGGAACCGGAGAATAGGCAACTACTTTTGTCACTCCGCCGTAGGAGTAGGTTCCTGTACCGTCTTCCCCTGCAACCATTTTCTTACAAATCTCGCTGTATTTCCTGAGTCTGGGATTGGTATCGCCCAGTGCCACGCTGTTTTCCACACCTACAAGCGACGAGTCAAGATCCGCAATGGTTATACCGTTGGCGTCAAGCATGAACGCCGTTCCGCCCTTTCCTACTTTAATAGACCGCATAATATCATTCAGATATTCCCCGTTGGGAGTGAATACAACGGCTCCTACAGGCCTTGTGCCGGGATTCCCGTCCTCCCACAGAGGCGCGGCAACGGCGTAGGAAACCGTTTTTGTGACTTCGCTGTACGCCGGTGTGGAAACATATGTATTTCCCTGCATGGTTTCCGTGAAAAATTTCCGGTCGGAGAAATCTGTCCCTGTCAGAATATCAATGCCGTTACTGTCTACCAGAAACACTCTTTCAAAATCATGCTCATTCATTTTCTGGTTTAAGATAGCCGCCTTATCTTCCACAGACAGATCGGGACTGGATAGACGTGCAATGCTTCCTGTTTCATAGGCAATGGCAATATGCTGTTCCAGCGCCGCCGCCACATAATAAGCCGCCACGTCAGAAGTATTGTTAATTGTGGAAGACACTGCATTAATTGAAGAATTATAACTTAAAATAGAAGTGATTATCCCTAAAACAATGCAGCAGACCATAACCGTCTGTGCAAAGCTTCTGGAGATTTTCTTTTCGATACTGACGAATCCACCGTTCTGTTTTCCGCTTCCCGGTTTGTTTTGTGATTTGTTACTGTTGTCATTTTGCATAAACATTCCTCTCATTCCCGGCAGCCTCATCAAAAATTTAATTTAATTTTAATATTTCTTTTCAAATACATTTCCGAAGCTCCAACATTATATAAAAATATTATAACACCGCATGGATAGATTTTCTACTTTTTTATATATTTTTAAAATAATTAATGAATGGAAAAGTAGCAATCCAACATAAAAAATGCGGAATATGAGCACACAGCTTATGGGAATCTCAAGGGGTCCCTTTCCTCTACGGACTGTACCGGAAAGGCGTCACGAAGGAGGGAGTCTGGCCACGCCGAAACTTGACAAAGGGTTTTTAACCGGAATTTTCAAATGTAATGACAATATCGCCGAGGTGTCCGGCAAGGAGTATCTCAAGGAGGATAACTGATCTCTCTTGAACGGTTCAGGCAGGGAAGCGAAACATGTTACAGGAATGCCTACGGACATTTCCCTAAATCCTTTGTATTCCCTCCGTTGGCTTTGATCATCTGACGCCATCCACGCTGCGCTGCCATTTTATACAGAAATCTCGGAAATGCAACGGATACATAAAGGTTTTCCTGCGTTTTCCCTTTCGATATTATGTCCGCCATGGCTGCGAGGGCTTTTTCCACGGGAGCTTTCGGCCCGTGCCCGCCCTTCACTGTGGGCATTTGGGTCAATCCGCCTCCTCCCCCGACGCCGATACCCCCTCCCCAAGTACATCCGGATTTGGCAGCCCAGTTCCGCAGCACATCTAAGGCATATTGGGCTTGGACGCCTTCATAAAAGCCGCAGTTCACTATGCCGTATATTAGGGGCTTGTGTCCCTGCCATAGAGAAGTTTGCCATAGAAAAGTTTGGGATTGTCTTTCCAGTTCTGTCAGGCAGGACAGCAAATGTCCCGGAATGCCGTCCACATAGAGGGGGCAGGCGAACACGATTGCATTTGCATTTACCAGAGCCTCTGCCATATCCGTCGGGACAGCCGCCGTATGTAATCCAAGTTCCGCAATCTCATGCCCCTCAAAATCTTTGCTGCAATTCTTCAAATCCGTCAAAAGAGAACCGCTGGCGCTGTCTCCCATTTTCGGGCTGCCGTTGATCAATACTATTTTCATAAGGATATCCCCTCCTCTTCCGCAAATTTCAAGTCAATGACGGAAGTGTTGTAAAAGAATATATTCTTCACCAGCCCGTCATAGTTATCCGCGTTAGCCTCTATGAGGTTCCGCGCCGTTTCTTTCTCGGCAGCCGTTATTGTCCCGTAAAAATAGGCCGATAATTGTATGACATTGGAATATCTGCGCTTATGGTGCATCTCCCCCCTGCGGAGCACAAAATACGGATGAATGTAGGAAATCGCCCTGTCTTGAACCGTTTTTACAAAGGGGCTGACACTGCCGTAACAACACCGGCTGACCAGAATCAGTTCCGTACATCTTCCCATGTCCGTTCCCGTATCTTTATAGCCATCGTGAATGACACATTTTCCCGGTGTTTTGACCCAGCAGCCAAAGCATCCGATACAAGGATGGATTGGTTCTTGCGGTTTTATGATCTTGTGTTTCCCCTCCACGGGAATATCAAAATCCGCTATGTCTGTAATAATTAACTCAACTTTCCCAGCACAAATTACCGAACATTGCCTGAATAAATATTGGCTGGGATGCTATCCAGTCGTTAACTTTACTTTTCAGTATTTCTGTGATATCGGCTGACACCATTGATGCTATATCTACAAACA
>CAJUTJ010000177.1 GCA_910589655.1 uncultured Acetatifactor sp.
GCCGAAGTCGCTTGTCCAATGGTAAAACCGCCTGTTGGAATTGAAGTCTGCCCTGTCGTCTGTGCGGATTTGCGGGGTGGTGGTTTCATCAACTCCATGGTCCCGCAATATTTTTTCCTCGGCTTCTTTCCAGATAAGCCATTTCCTGTTCTCACGTCCGTTGTTGTATGCCATCTTTTTTTCCTCCAATCTGAGATTTTTGAAAATGTTAAAATCCAGATTGGAAAGGCGGCGAACGGCATCGAAGAAGAACAAAAACACTCGACTGAACATAAGGGTTAGCGAGGATTTTAATAATATAATATAACAGCTAATATTACCCTTAAAAAACATCAAATCACAAATCCTGACTTTTAAGAAATCCAAACTTCCAAACATGCCGACGCAGTCGGCACAAACAATTAATGAATCGGTGCAGTCTGGGGAGAAGCTCTGCTCCGCAGAGCGTGAAATTGTCATTTATATAACCCGTCTTTCTGCGAAAGACACCAATGGCCATGAAACAGTTGCACGAAAGGAAATAAGACCGACCGCAAAGATGCCAAATGGATTTGTGATCTATACATGTGCGGCATGGTGAAACCTTCCTTTATTCCGGCTGCTGACATCAGAGAGCTCAGGGATCTCGTAAGATACCGTTTCAAACCCACCTGTATGATTACCGGCGAGAAAACCATGCGCAGGATTGCCTCACTGTATCCAACCTTAAACTGGATGATGTCTTTTCTGATGTGTTAGGTAAATCTTCCCGTTCTATTACAGAACAGATTCTGCAACACCCCGGAGAAATATTTGATGCAGCACCTTTTGTTCACCGCCGCTGTAAAACTCCCATTGCAGAAATACAGGCTGCTGTTGACGGGGCTGTCTCTAAAGAACAAGCTGCGAAACTCAGACAATGCCTTGATCATATCGATGAATTACAAAGGCACATTTCAGAAGCAGAACAGGAAATCCTTCGTCTCAGTGATAAATATGATGGGCAGGATGCTGTCCTCGAAATGAAAAAGCGACCGCAAAATCAAATCCACGCGGATTTCCCGTGCGGGTTCCTGTTTTAAGCCAGTTTTGGCGCAAGTTGCAAATGCTTTAATCAAATCTAAGAAGCATCCTGAATTTACCACTCGTTACAAGCGTATCAAAGCACGCCGTGGCCACAAGAAAGCTATCATTGCTGTCTGTCGTATGATACTCACTGCTATCTGGCGCATACTTACGGAGTTAAAGCCATATGCACCAGACGGTTTTCTTGAATCTCGTCCTGTGACTAAGGAAAAAGTATTAACCACTTCACAGGCGCTTAATCTACTTAGGCAAAGAGGTTATCTTATCAAAGATGATCCTTTACCAGCTTTTTGATTAGGTGTTGCGTTTATATTCAATTTTTTGCCGCCAAAAGATGGCTTATTTGTGATGCCCAAATATATTCACTATCCACGCCCCATTTGTTTCAAACTCTTTTTTTTCTTAAAATGCGCCTTATTTGTTTACATTTTTGTTTGGAGATGATACGCTATTGTATATCAGGCAAAGAGTGAAAGAAATGAAGAAACTAATTCATTCCTCGAAGTATCACCTGCGCAATTTTCCGGTCTTTCATCAGTTCATAAATTGTTTATGAGGCCATTGAAGGATATTGATTAGTATATCAAAAAGGATGTTGGCGCCTATAAAGCATACAGGGGGATACGGAGGAAAGCGCCAAGTGGAAGGAGCAGTTTATTATTTGCTAAAGGAGGATGGGTATGGGAATACAGACAAAAGGAAAATGTAAATACTGCGGAAAAGAATACACAAAGGGCAATATGTTTAAGCATTTAGCTTCCTGCAAGGGGCGTAAAGCGGCATTAGAGTCAGGGACAGGCAGAAAATGCGGGTACTTTGAGCTTGCGGTATACGGGAAATACTCTAAGGAATATTGGCTGATCCTAGAGGTACGTGAAAATGCCACACTGAAGGATTTAGATGATTTCCTGCGGGATATTTGGCTGGAGTGCTGCGGCCATTTGAGCAGCTTTGAGATTGGAGGCGTGACTTATGACGCCTACCCCGATACAAGTTCTTTTTGGGGGCCTCCTGCTAAAAGCATGAACTGCAAATTGAAGACAGTGCTGCAGACAGGTATGAAGTTTGGCTATGAATATGATTTTGGCTCTTCAACGGTTCTGGTTCTGGAGGTTCATGGTTATAGGGAAGGCTTTATGACAAAAGAGAAGATTACCCTTCTCTCAAGGAATAATATGCCGGAAATTGAGTGTGATGTATGTCATCAGAAAAAGGCGGCTGCCATCTGTACGGAATGCATATATGACGGCGGCGGTTTCTTATGCGAAGATTGCGCCAAGGAGCATGAATGCGGGGAAGATATGCTGCTTCCTGTCTGCAATTCTCCAAGGATGGGGGTCTGTGCATATTCGGGGAGCGAAGTTTATCCGGAACAATTTGTGCCGGACTGTGAAAACGAGAGCTAAGTCATTCCTTGCCTTGCACCGATCAATTGTTTGTGCCGACTGCGTCGGCATGACTGGAAGGTTGGAAAATTTGCAGGCCGGTGATGTATCCACGGGAGGGTTTGCGGAGTGGAAATGAATATTACCGCACATAGCGATATCGTTTTGCAGCATGCTGACAACGTGATATGGTTGTCTCAACGGAAGGACAGATGGAAAGAGATAATGAAGGAGTGCTGACAGGCTGCTTAAGGGAGGATTATGATAAAATATGATTTCCGGAACGGCCGTTAGATTCCCAAGATATTGATATTGAATTGAGAAGAATTTAGTGAGAGTTTATCTATGGAGCGGCGTTGCTTTTTGCTTGTAAATTCGTTAGCCAGCGCTCGATTTCCAGTGCTCATGGTATCAATGATTCTGCTGGCGCAGAATGCAAGCCTGCTTACGCTGTCTTGCCATCACTTCGTGATGCATTATACCGGTAATCCATGGCTTGTTGGTAGGGGAGGGGCGGGATAGGTTTTGGGAAGGAGAACGTATGGGATTTAACATTAAAACAGGACAAAAAGTAGAGCTGCGGTACGGCAGTGCGGAACCGGAGGCGGTGAAAATTGCCGTCCGTAATTTGGCTCAGGATTTGCGGAAAGTACTGTCTGAGGTGGAGGTGGTTTTCCGGGAGACAACTGCGGAGGGGACAAAAGAGAGCGCGCGGGAACTCTCCGCTGAGGAGGCTGAGGACGGAAAAGAGTTCAAAGAAAGCGAGTCCGGAGGAACAAATCAGCAGGAAATCTGTGACGGTGCAAGGGAACAGGAAATTTCTGTCATTATAATAAAAACTCTTTTACAACAGGGCAGTGCGGCAGAGAATGCTGCAAAGCAAGGTAATACAGGGGAAAATGGTACAATTGCCGCAAAGCAACCCGCCGCAGGAAAAAGCCGTATAGAACCGGAGGAGATAGAACAGGTCATTGACCGGAGCCTGATGACGGATGAAGCGGGGCTGTTCCGCAAGGAAGCGTATCAGCTGCGGGTTCAGGACAAAACCTTGTACATAGCGGGAACCGACCGGAGAGGCACGATTTACGGTATTTATACATTCTGCCAGTGGATGGGCGTTTCTCCGTGGTATTTTTTTGCCGATGTACCCGTGAAGAAAAAGCAAGAACTTGCTCTGGAAGAGGGATACTGCCGGACGGATTGGCCGTCGGTGGAATACCGTGGTATTTTTATAAATGATGAGGAAGAGTTGGAGGTCTGGGTACGGAATTATATGGGAGAGCCTACCATCGGCGTAAAGAGCTATGAGAAGATTTTCGAGCTTCTGCTGCGCTTAAAGGCAAATTATATCTGGCCTGCCATGCATGTAAATTCCTTTAACCTGACACCGGAGAACGGTGCGCTGGCAGACAGGATGGGGATTGTGGTGGGCACCTCCCACTGTGATATGCTGATGCGCTCCAACAACAGGGAGTGGAAGCCTTGGATTCAGAAAAAAGGCTATACCGATGCGGCCTATGATTATTCCATTGAGGGAAGAAACAGGGATATCCTGAAAGAATACTGGAGGGAGAGCGTGGAGCAGAACCGCGATTTTGAGGTCTGTTATACACTGGGTATGCGGGGCATCCATGATTCCGGCTTTGAGACGAAACATTTGGATGGCAGGACGGAAGAAGAGATCCGGAATGCTAAGATTTCGCTTTTAGAGCAGATTATCACTGACCAGAGAGAGATTCTCGGAGATACGCTGGGGCATGAGACCATGATGACCTTTATCCCCTATAAAGAAGTGCTGGAGCTGTATGATAATGGGTTAAAAATACCGGAGGATATGACGCTGGTATGGGCCAATGACAATTACGGTTATATCCGCCGTTACCCGTCGGAACAGGAGAAGGAGAGGAAGGGCGGCAACGGTATTTACTACCATAATTCCTATTGGGCGCCGCCCAGCATGTCCTATGTGTTTTTATGTTCCATCCCTCTGGCTCATACGAGGAATGAGCTGCAGAAAGCGTGGGATGAGGGAATCCGCAAGCTCTGGGTGCTGAACAGCGGTGCAATGAAACCGCTGGAGCAGGAGATTACCTTCTTTTTAAAATTGGCATGGGAAATCGGTAAGCCGGGGGCGCTCACGGAGGATGTGGAAGCTTTTGTGGAGGATTGGATAGACGGCAGCTTTACCGGAAAGATCGGGAGACAGGTGTCTGACCTGCTCAATGATTTCTCTCAGCTGACCAATGTCCGTAAGCTGGAAAATATGGATTATGATGCCTTTTCCCAGACGGCTTACGGTGACGAAGCAGCGATAAGGATTCATCGGTATGAGGAACTGTTTGCACAGGGGAATGCCTTGTACGAAAAGCTGCCGGAGGAGGAGAAGGATGCCTTTTTCCAACTGGTTTTGATGCGGATCCATGCGGCGTATTTTACGAATTTATCTTATTATTACGGGGACAGAAGCACATTAATGTATGACCGGGGCAATCAGCAGGGGGCGCGGCATTATACGGAAAAATCAAGAGAAGCTGAGGATGCCAGAAGGCGGCTCCTGCACTATTATAATCATGTGATGTGCGGCGGTAAGTGGAACGGAATCCTGAATCCGGAGGGATTCCCCCCGCCAAGGGCGGCTATGATGCCGGTATGCACACCGCCTTTGGAGTGGTGTGGCGGGTGTTCCGTGGAAGCGGAAAGCGGCTCTTTGGAAGAGAGCGACAGCGGATGCATTAGGGAATCGTGCATTGGTTCTTCGGCAGAAAGTGCCGGAGGGTGCACTATGGAATCAGGCATTGGTTCTTTGGCAGAAAGTGCCAACGGATGCACTGCGGAACCGGGCAGTGGTTCTACGGAAAAGAGCGACAATGTATGCACTATGGAAGCATGCAATTGTTCCTCGGAAGGGAGTGCCTGCAGATACACCACAGAATCAGACAGCAAGGTTTTAAAGGACAAAAATGCTTGGGAAGTATATCTTTGGAACGAAGAGGAGGAGATTTGCTTCGCAACTCCCGGAGAAAAGTGGCTGGAAATCGGCAATCTGGGGACGGGCGAATTCGAAGTCAGTCTGTGCGCCCCCCGGTGGATTACCTTGTCCGAAGAGCGGGCAGTGATTCGCAGTGAGAAGAGGATATCGGTCACTGTGGCAGAAACCGCGGAGAACCGTGAAGGAGAAATCGTGATAGAGAATCTCTGTGACGGCACTGCTAAACGGATTCCCGTTAGAATATTGGCGACGGATCTTGGGAAGGACGGGAACGGAGAAGACAACCGTTTTGCCGCCTGCTGTGCCTATGAGGAGGACGGGCTTGTGGTGCTGGAGGCGGCACAGGTTTACTCAGGGCTGGAATCTTCCGGTGATTTTAAAAATATCCCCAGACTGGGACGTATGCAAGGAAGTCTGGTAGAGGCGCGGGTGAAGAGAGAACCCGTTAACGGCACTCAGGAGACGACAAAGAGAGAGGGCATCCCGCTGCGTTATCATTTCGTGACCCGCAGCAAGGGAGATTTTCTGTTGGAAATCCATCGGTTCCCTTCCTTGAATTCGGTGGGAAGAATCCGCATCGGACTATCCTTGGACGATGGCCCGGTGCAGATTGCGGAATCCTTTTCCAATGACGAATGGAAAGGCAATTGGAAGAAAAATGTGTTGAATAACGTGGATCGTCTGTATGTGACGCTTCCTGCGGCGGCTCCGGGAAGACATGAGCTTTCCCTCTGGGCAGTGGATCCCTATTTTGCATTTTCCCGCATGGTAATATATACCGCTCCCAGAAAGGAGAATGCTCTGGCAGGAATAAAAGGAGCGCAGCCGCTGCCCTTGGAACGGGAGATTCATAAGTGGTGCGATTCCTTTTACGGAAAATATGAGTTGCCGCCCAGACCTGTGTTCTATGCCGTTTATGAAAACAGCGAGGACACGCTTTCGGTAACATGCAGAGAAGTGCAGGCGGATCATTATGGCAAAGAGGTAAAGCCGGACTGGTATCGGCAGCGGGGAAACCGCGTATTCGAAGAGAACCGGGGAGCCGTCAAAATTGATGCGGCGGCGGCTCTGGCTCAGAGCCGGTACGCATGGACGCAGGAACCGGAAGGGCGTTCTGCCCTGTGGGGACAGAAGAACGGTTTGTGGCGCCACTGTGCCGGTGAATCTTTTGGACGAAGCGGGCTTGCTCTGTATATCAGGACTCCGGAATTAAGCTGGCAGGTACAGGAAGCCCCCAGCCTGAATTACCGTTTTGTCTGTCAGGGAGGGGGATACACTCTCTGGATACTGACTAAGTTTAACCTGCGGGAGGAAGGGGTTCTTGCGGCAGGATTTGACGATAAGATCATACCCAAGGAGCAGTTGTGCAGAAACGGCAGTCTATGGCGTTATGAAGCGGAGCAGATTTACCGCTGGATACCCTTGGCACAGGCGGAGCTTGCGTCCGGGGAGCATGTGCTTCACATATATGCCCTTGCCTCCGGGATGCGGTATGACAGGATCTATCTGACTAAGGGAGAAGAACTTCCTCCCATGGATACCGAATGGTAATGATAAAACTCACCCCGCTGCCTGCAGCGGGGTTCGCTTATCGTTTTTTCCGGTGGTAACGCCCGCACTGCTTATAGCGTCTGTATCGTGATAAATTGTGTGGACGGAAACCCTTGGCACTGTGAAAGTTACTGTCCACACCCGCGCCACCGCGAGGCGTTTTTACATTGTTTTGCTATTTTTGTGTATGTGTTACCGGTCACGAAGCGAACAGTAACTTGTGGAAAGGCTTCGGGAAGATTAATCGGCAATCATTATTTTCTGCCGGAAGAAAATGTGATATGATAAAAAATGAAAAAGCAGTTTACGGTTCCGGACAATCGTTCCGGAGCGGAAACAGGGATACGAGGTGAGGGTATGGAAAAAACATTGTTAAAACCTCCTGTGGAAGTAAGGTATCAGGGGGAACTGGAGGCATTAAAGGGTACTGACACAGGATGCCGGCCGGAAAACTGGCAGATGTCGCCGCGGGCGGTGAGGACATTCATTTTGGGGAGCCCTAAGCCTGTCGTTTATGAGGGAAAGGAATATATTATCGAGAAAAAATATTTCGGTAACGATGCACTGGTGGAGCGGTGTATTGTGACTTTGGCAGGAAACCGCGGGCTGATGCTGGTGGGAGAGCCGGGAACGGCGAAAACGATGCTTTCGGAACTGCTCTCTGCGGCAATCAGCGGCGTCAGCACAAATACCATACAGGGTACGGCGGGAACCACCGAGGATATGATTAAGTATTCGTGGAATTATGCCTTGCTGCTGGCCAAAGGACCCAGCAGGGAGGCGTTGGTTCCGGCGCCCTTGTACATAGGGATGGAAAAGGGCATTCTCACAAGGTTTGAGGAGATTACCAGAACGCCTGCGGAGATTCAGGACAGCTTAATCAGCGTGCTCAGCGACAAGGTATTAAATGTGCCGGAATTGGGCGACAACGGATTTTTGTTTGCCAAAGCGGGATTTAATGTTATCGGAACGGCAAACACAAGGGATAAGGGTGTAAACGAGATGAGCAGCGCCCTGAAACGCCGTTTTAATTTTGAGACGGTGATGCCGGTCCGGGAAGCGGCCATGGAAAAAATGATTATTCTGAACGAAGTCAATAAACTGGCGGAGGAAAGCCATATCCAAGTTCAGGCGGACGAAGATGTGGCGGAGATTTTGGCATCCACCTATCATGAGCTGCGGGAAGGAGTTTCCTCCTACGGACACAGAATCGATAAGCCCTCGGCAGTGATGAGTACTGCAGAGGCCGTGTCCGTGTACTATCAGGCTATGATTACAGGTTACTATTACGGGGATTCCCATATAGATATGGACTGTCTGGTACAGAATCTGGTGGGGGCGGTATCCAAAGAAAATAAGGATGATCTGGAAAAGGTAAAGGCATATTTTAACACCGTCATCAAAGATAAGAGTGACAAGGAAGGTGGATTATGGAAAAAATATTACGAAGCGAGGAAATGGCTGAGATAATCCTGCTTCCTGTCCGCCATCATAGTCCGGCATGTGCTTTCCATGTAAGCAGAGTGATTGAAAGCATCCGTCCTTCCGTTATACTCGTGGAGGGGCCGGAACCCGCAAATTCCTTGATGGAGGTGATGACCCATAAGGATACGGAGGCGCCCTTTGCCATTTATTATTCCTACCATGACCAATCGGGGCGGATATCCGAGGAGAAGGAGCGCTATAAGTGTTATTATCCGTTTCTGGATTATTCCCCCGAGCTTGCAGCGCTGCGGGAAGGGAAAAGGCTTGGGATTAAGGCCGCATTTATCGATCTGCCCTATGGAGATATTCTGGCGGCATCCAATGAAGGCAGCGGTCTTCTGAACAGAGATGCGGAGAAAAACAATTACAATGACGACCACTACCTCTCGCAAAACGAATATTTGAGACAGCTTTGTGAGAGAACCGGGCTTCGCAGCTTTGATGAATTTTGGGAAAAATACTTTGAATTGAACGGGCTGCATCAGGAGGACGGAATATGGTTTTCCAATTTACTAACCTACTGCAGCCTTGCCAGAGAAAATTCAAAGGAAGAGGAGCTTAAGGCGGAAGGGTGTCTGGCAAGAGAGCGGTATATGGCAGAACGGATTGCGGAATATGCCAAGGCCGCCGCACCGGATAAAGATACCATACTGGTGATCACGGGAGGATTCCACACACCGGCGTTAAAGGCATTGCTGACAGGCGGGGATGCCGGAGAGAAGCAGGGACAGATGCCGGAAGGAGACACCGGACGGAAGGAAAGTATACTGCCGCCGCAAGACGCCGGAGAGGAGAAGCAAGGGCAGGCATCAGAGGAAGATACCGGGCGGAAGGATAGTCTGCCGTCCTCACAGGACTTAGGAGAGAGGCATAGGGAGGGCAAGATTCCGGAAAAGGATCAGGGTGTCTATCTCATGCCTTATTCCATGGAGGCGGCGGACGCGCTGAACGGATATGCCAGCGGTATGCCTTTCCCCGGATTTTATCAAAAAATATGGGAGAACTTGAGAGAAACGGAGACTCCTTACAGCGATGTGGTTCTCGATATGATTGTGGCATCCGGCAAGGAAACCCGGAGAAAAGAAGGCTATCTGTCAACCTATGACGAAATCTGCGCCTGTGCCATGGCCGGAGGGCTGGCACAGCTGCGGGGCAAGCAGGAGCCGGGGGCTTATGAGCTTCTGGATGCGGTTCTGTCTTCTTTTGTAAAGGGAGAGTACAATTTGGCTTCGGATACACCCATGCGGATTCTGAGGAAGCGCATGACGGGCAGAAGCGTAGGCAAACTGTGCGCACAGGCGGACGTCCCTCCCATTATTCACGATTTTGAGACGGAGTGCAGGAAATTTAAGCTGAAGACAGTGTCCACTTTAGAATCCGAAAGTACCCTGTCTATTTTTTCCAATAAAAAGCACAGGCAGGAAAGCATGTTCTTTCACCGCATGGGCTTTCTGGACACTGCTTTTGCAAGAAAGATAAAGGGACCCAACCTACAGCTGAAAAGAGACAAGAACCTGATGCGGGAGATTTGGAAATATAAATGGAATGCGCAGGTGAATTCTGCCCTTATCGACGTATCCGTCTACGGCGCCACCATTGAAGAGGCGGCGTCCGGTTTAGTAAAGGAAAAGCTGCTGAAAGATATGGGGGCAAAGGAGGGTGCGGTTCTTTTGACCCATGTATTTGAAATGGGCCTGACCGGACAGCTGCAATCCGTCTATGACAGAGTCCATGAGCTTATACTCCAAGACACGGATTTTTATTCTCTGGCCGAGGCGCTGAGAACTCTGATGATGATGGAGGAGCTTGGGGAACTATATGAATCCCGTATGGAATTCGGAAGCCTGATCCACATAGGCTGCAGGAAATTAATCGGCCTGCTGCCGTCCATGACAAGGATCAAGGATGAGGATCTGGGTTCCTGTATGACTGCGCTGAAGCTTTTGTACCAGATCACAGGACGGAATTCACAAGAACAGAGCGGCCAAGGGAAATATGCGCAGGAGCGGGAGTCCTATTATGACGCTCTTGTCAGAATGAATGAGGACGGACAGATTCATGCGGGACTCAACGGCTGTATCCATGGAATACTATACGGCAGCGGCAGAGAGACGGCATCGGAAGTGGAGATGGTGTGCCGCGGGTATCTGATGGGAACCGGAGAGCAGCTGTTCAAAACGGCGCAGTTTTTTAAGGGGGTGTTTTTCACTGCCAGAGATTTGGTCTTTATCGGAGAAGAATTTCTGAAGATGCTGGATACTTTTTTCGGACAGGTGTCGGCGGAGGAATTTATGGAGCTTTTGCCGGAACTGCGCATGGCTTTTACTTACTTCACTCCCAGAGAGACTGATAAAATCGCCGCCATGGCAGCCGGACTTCACGGAACGAAGCAGGAGGATATCCGGAAACGGGAAGTAATCATGCCCGACTGGTATTCTTACGGGGCGGAAATAGATGGGTATGTGAAGGAAAAAATGGCAGCGCAGGATAGGTGATAATGATTAAAAGGGGTGCGGCCGCCTTTGGTCTTTTGCCGAAGCAATAGAAAACGGCGGAAAGGGTGATATACGGATGTATGATGTGATAGTGGTCGGGGCGGGACCTGCGGGATGCACGGCAGCCAAGGTATTAGCGGAAAAAGGGCGGAAAGTACTTCTGGTGGAAAAGTTCGAGATGCCCAGATATAAGTCCTGTTCAGGTGTCCTGATCAAAAAATCAATGGAGCTTGTGAAGCGCTATTTCGGAGAGAAAGTGCCGGAGTCCGCCATGTGTATCCCGACAGAGAACAGAGGCATGATTTTCACAAATGACGCGGGGAGGGAATACCGCTTCGAGCAGGAGGGGCTTAATATATGGCGCAGTCATTTTGACGGCTGGCTTGCGGAAAAGGCAAAAGAAAGCGGTGCGGAGGTCAGGGACGGCGTGGCGGTTCTTTCTTGTATGGAAAAAGGCGGGATTGTGGAAGTCTGCCTGCATGGGGAGAACAATGATACGGAAAGCGCCGGATATGTGATTGATTGTGAGGGCGTTGTGGGGACTTTGAAACGGAAACTAACCGGAGAGGTTCCCGGATATATAACTACCTTCCAGACCTTTAATGAGGGCAGTATAGAGTTAGATCCGCATTACTTTTATGCGTATCTGCAGCCGGAGCTTTCGGAGTATGACGCATGGTTTAACGTCAAGGATAAACGGTTGGTGCTTGGGGTATCCGTGAAGGATGTGGATAAGGTCAGGCATTATTATAAGCGCTTCATTGTTTATATGGAAGAAAACCACCATTTGAAGATCAGCAGGCAGACGAAGGAGGAAAAGTGGCTGATGCCCCATATTCGCCCGGGATGCCGTGTGGACTACGGCATGGGGCGTATTCTATTCGCCGGAGAAGTCGCCGGATTCTTAAACCCTATGGGCGAAGGGATATCTGCCGGAATGGAGAGCGGATATTGTGCCGCCTGTGCAATAGCGGCACATTCCGATAACCCGGAAGCAATCAGGGAGGCTTACAGGCAAAGCACGGAAAATTTGAAATCTTATATGCAGCGTCAGTGGAGCCTTGTGGGGGGAATGGCCGGCACGTTCAGGGAGATGGAGTGAGAGTATGTTTAGGAATTTGCAACGATTCTCTTTTATGCTCCAAAGTAAGCGGACTATCAAAATCAATGAAACTATTGTCTGGTCTTGCAAACTGCTTTCTCTGTTTAAGGTTACGCTATGAAATGGTTTTGTTTCCTTGTCGCAATAGGCAATGCAATCTCCTACAAGGAAAACGCCTTGCGGTTCACTTCATTTACAGCAACCTTTGCACAGAAATCGCAAAACAGCGATTTCGCGCATGTCTGTCTCGGGTTTATCACGCAGAAACAGCGTGAAAACACCTCGCGGAGACAGCGAGTGAACAGTAATACAATGCCGTTACATTTCATAGCAGGGTAAGATGTTAGTGGTTGACAAGCAGGAATAGTAACTTTTATAATAGTTATTGTATAAGAGTGTGTTTGAAAAATACTTTCCGCGGGGCGTGTCACACTTCCAGACATGCCGCCATCGGCGGCACAAACAATCAATGAATTGGTGCAAGTCTCAATTTGAGAAATCAGAGGGGTATTGCCCCCGGGTTGAGGCGCAGCGGGCCGCATTGTGGGCGGGCAAACGAGGAATGGTTTTTCCGATACGCTCTAGTATAATCCACCTAAATTATCCCTATGTTTCGCTGGTCTAAATTTCCTCCTGACTGCGTTGGCTTCACTCGACGATGCCACCGCATCGACTCGTTCAGCCGCCTTGCAGACTGAAAATTTATCCTGCGCCAAACATACGGGCAATTAGGGCGGATTATACTAGTGTACTGACCAGATTACTTTCAGCTAAATAGCGCAGAATGAATTTTCAGTCTGCAAGGAAGATTTCCTTTTCCGATTTTCCGGCGGACTGCGTTGTTTACACCGCCTTCCTCAAACGCTTTGCCTTGAAAAATGATTCCGGGGAATTTGGCCGGATGTAATATGGCCGGTATATTTATTTATATAGAAGAACGGCTGAATATATTGATCCGAATATCCTATATTCAAGCCATGTAAGCGGGGGAAATTTGAAATGAAAAGCATTCGAACCAAAATCACACTGTGTCTTATTTTGACTGTCCTGATCGGACAGATCGCATCCGGCTCTTCCAGCATTCTGTTAAACTACAACAATACCATATCCACTGTAGAGCAGATGATGACTCAGACGGCGGTTCTGGCGGCGGGACGTGCGCAGCAGGAACTGGCGGTGTATAAGAATGTTGTCATGGAGGTGGGGTGTATTCCGCAGTTGTCCGATCCGGAAGTGACGGTGGAAGAAAAGCAGGCTATTATTGATGAGCGCGTTTCCATGCACGGTTTCCGAAGGGGAAATATTGTAGGCATGGATGGTATCAGTATTTTTGACGGAAATGATTATTCTGACCGTGAATATGTGCGTCAGGCCATGCGGGGAAATGTTTATGTATCGGAGCCATTGGTCAGCAAGATTACAGGGGAACTGTCCATTATGGTAGCGGCACCGTTATATTCTGAGGGAAACTATGGAAAATCCATTGTGGGTGTCGTATATTTTGTCCCAAATGAAACTTTTTTGAACGATATTGTATCGGCCATTCAGATGGGGGAAAACAGCAGAGCATACATGATTAATAAGACCGGTGATACGATTGCCGATATTACGCTGGATACGATCACGGTTCAAAACATAGAGGCGGAGGCGCAGAGCGATCCCGCGCTTCGGGAGCTGGCGGCGATCCATGCTGAGATGCGTCAGGGGAAAAACGGCTTCGGGAGCTATGTAAACGGAGAAGACAAAATGTATGCGGCTTATGCCCCCGTGACGGATACGGACGGCTGGAGCATCGCGGTGACGGTACCGCAGATCAATTATCTGGCTTCCACGCGGGACGCTATGGTTATCAATATCTTGGTGATCGGGATGTCCATATTGATTTCGGTTATCGTAGCGCTGGTTTTGGCTCTCAATATCGGTAATCCTATGAAGGCCTGCGTAAATCGGATGAAGCTGCTTGTGCAGGGGGATTTGGAGACACCCATGCCTAAAATTTCAAACAAGGATGAAACCGGTGTGCTTGTCAGATCCACGGAGACTTTGGTGGAGGGGCTTCGTACCGTTATCAGCGACATCAGTTATCTGCTCAATGAGATGGCAAATCAGAATCTGGATGTTCACACGGAGCATGAGGAAGTGTATGTGGGCAGCTTTCAGAGCATTCTGCTTTCCATGCGAAATATGCGGGTGGAGCTGAACAGCGCCATGCGCCAAGTCAATCATTCCGCGGAGGGAGTGGCAAATGCCAGCAATCAATTATCCTCAAGTGCACAGACGCTGAGTCAGGGGACTACGGAGCAGGCCAGCTCGGTACAGGAATTGGCGGCACGGATCAGCGTGATTTCCGAGGAAGTTAAAAATACTGCCAGCGGGGCATTGGATGTCAGAAGCCAGACGCATCAGACCGGTGAAGAAGTTTTCCTGTGTAACCAGAAGATGCAGAATCTGGTGGAGGCCATGGAAAAGATTCAGACCAGCTCCAATGAGATTGAAAAGATTCTTAAGACAATAGATGACATTGCATTCCAGACCAATATACTGGCGCTGAATGCGGCAGTGGAGGCGGCCAGAGCCGGCAGTGCGGGAAAGGGCTTTGCCGTTGTTGCGGAGGAGGTTCGCGATTTGGCCGGCAAATCTGCGGAGGCGGCTAGAAATACATCGGAACTTATTGCACATTCTACGGATGCGGTACATATCGGTACGGAAATTGCCCAGAATACGGCCAGTGTTCTTCTTGAGGTTGTGAACAGCATTCAATCCGTGGTGGACGCCATCGACCATATTGCCGTAGTATCCAACGAGCAGTCGAAGTCGGTTGAGCAGGTTTCCGAGGGCATCAATCAGATTTCCATGGTGGTGCAGAGCAACAGCGCCACCGCCGAAGAGGGGGCTGCTGCCAGTGAGCAGCTTTCCGCCGAAGCTGTCTGCTTGAAGGATTTGGTGAATCAGTTTACGCTTTCTTCGGAATGACTGTAATAGGGCAGGAATAGACATGTAATATAGACAGCCTTTGGCTATTCCCGGTACGGGTTTTATCATCCGGACAGGGAATAGCCTTGCTTTATATTCTGAGCTGCCTTTTTATATGCCGGCGGATATTTTATAACATATATGCGGGATATCTATGATTCAAGACTTTTATAGTAAAGGGGTAGGTAAAAATGGCTGACGAACAGGAGATATTGAACCGGTGGCGGCTGGTTCTGGGGAAATATTCCGCCGGGCAGCTCTCTTTTTCTTCCGGTGAGATAAACTATATGGAAATGGAAAATGTGCTGGATTATCTGTACTCAAGGGAATACGGGGAGGAACAGGAACTGCGGAAGGACAGAACGGGGGGCAGTGAGGGATCCCGGCTCACGGTGCCTCACTGGCTGCATCAGATTAAGAAGCTGTTTCCCAAGCGAACGGTGGAAATCATGGAACGTCATGCTCTGGAAAAATACGGCATGACGGAGCTTGTGACGGATCCGGAAGTTTTGAGGAAGCTGGAACCTAACAGAGAGCTTTTGAAAACCATTTTGGAATTAAAGCATATGATGAAGGGTGAAGTGCTGGAGCTTGCAAGGCAGATTGTAAAAAAGGTGGCGGATGAGATAGCCGGAAAATTGGAGCAAGAGGTCAGGATATCATTTTTCGGGCAGTTGAACCGCAATGCCAGCAGTCCGGTGAAATCGGCCAGAAACCTTGATATGAAAAAGACCATCCGCATGAACCTGAAAAATTACGACGTGGACCGGCAGCAGCTGGTGCTGAAAAATGTTTATTTCAATTCCCGTATGAAAAAGTATAACCAGTGGAGGGTGGTAATCTGTGTGGATGAGAGCGGCTCCATGCTTGACTCCGTTATTCACAGCGCCATTATGGCCGGTATTTTTGCAAAGCTGCCCATGCTGGATACCCGATTGGTGATATTTGATACGAATGTGGTGGATCTGAGCGGCTATGTGGAAGATCCTGTGGAGACTTTGATGAGTATCCAGCTGGGAGGCGGCACTAATATTGCCGGCGCCCTTGCCTATTGTGAGGGACTCATTGATTTCCCTTGCCGCACAATGGTAGTTTTAGTTACCGATCTTTATGAGGGAGGAGGATATCAGCGGCTTTACAGTGTTTCGAAAGGCATCATTGAGAGCGGTGCAAAGCTGGTGGTATTGACGGCGCTTGACATGGAGGCGGTTCCTAATTATGACAGGAATGCAGCGGCGGCATTGGCCGATATGGGGGCATTTGTAGGTGCAATGACGCCGGAGGAACTGGCGGAATGGATAGGGAAGGTCATTGTGTAGGCAAAATGGCGCCGGAGGAACTGGCGGAATGGATAGGGAAGGCAATTGTGCAGGTGAAACAAGGACACCGGAAGGACTGTCAGCCTAAATGTGGAGAAGGACGGCGGACTGTGGGGATGAAGGATAGGGTGATGGCGGCATGAGCGATGGGAAAAGTATTTGGAAAGAAAGATTGACGGATGTGGATGATGATTATCTCATCGGTATCAGTAACAAGGGAATCGTGAAGCGTGCCTATAAGGATAAAGAGGACACGGCTGCAGAAATCGGGAATATAGACGGGGAAGCCGATGTGAGGGTGGGGGAGGAGACTGTAACTGTGTGTTTCCCCCTTGGGGAAAGTAAATGCACCTGCCCCTCCAGAAGCATTTGCCGTCATGTAATACAGGCGATACTGACGCTGCGGGAAAATGTCACAGCGGAGAATTTTCCGGAGCCGGAAAAGGCAGCGGGAGAAGATTCGCAGCCGGAGAAGGCAGCGGGAGGAGATTCGCAGCCGGAAATTGCGGAGGAAGAAAAAGACGCACTGCGGGGGAAAAGTGCAGAGAGAACCGGAACGCATACAGGAGAGATTGCACACTTGGATCAGACAGCGGTGAAGAGTGCAGAAGAGTCAAGGAAAGCCGCTGAGAAAAAGGCAGCCGCACAGCCGGAGCTAGTCACAGAGAAGAAGGAAGCAGTTGCACAACCGGAGGCAGCCACAGAGAAGAAAAAGGCAGTTGCACAGCCGGAGGCAGCCACAGAGAAGAAAAAGGCAGCCGCACAGCCGGAGGCAGCCACAGAGTCGGAGGAAGCCGCAGAGAACAAAGGAACCGGCGCGTTATCAGATAAAACCGTACAACAACAGGCTTTTCAGGAAAATGCAGATGTGTTACAAGGAAAGTTTTCCGCAAGGCAGGAAATACCTGCCGTCTCCGCGAAGGTTTTCAGGGAAATAGAAGAATTTTCCATGCAGACTCTCAAAAGGACTCTTGGAAGCCGGCAGTTTCAAAATTTTACCAATCAGGCGCTTTCAGGGATCAGGCCTCAAATACAATATGCATCGGTGGTTACGGTGCGCCTTCCGGGCAGCGAGTCCGGGACGGAGATGGTGGTCAAGCTGCTGTCTCCTTTGGAGTATTCTTCCTGTACCTGCCATAAAAAGGAGCTGTGTGTACATAAGGCGGCCGCTATTATGTGGTGCAGGCTGGAGGCGGGAATACTTACAGAAGAAGAGCTTATGGGAGAAGCTGCCGGGGAATTGTCCTATGACATGGATAAAGTAAAGGATGCGGCGGCACAGATGAAACTGTTTTTGGAGGAATTGTTCGGCACAGGCCTTTCCAGAACTTCTCCGGATGTGCTGGATCATATGGAAAGGCTTGCGGTGATCGGCCATAACGCAGGACTGGCTAAATTCGAAGGGTATTTCCGGGCTTTGTTTGATTCTTATAACAGATACTTTAAGAGGAAGGCGGCCTTTAAGACGGAAGAGCTTATGGGGCAGATGACAAGGCTCTACAGACGAGTGAAGCAGCTGCAGCAGGCAAAGGACAGTGTGGAAGTGGGTCGGTATGCCGGAGAATTCCGGGCGGAATATCTTCCTGTGGGCAGATTGGAGCTGATCGGTATCGCTTTGGAACATTTTGACAGCCAATCGGGATATGAGGGTGAAACCATATACTTTTTGGAACAAAATACGAAAAAATGGTACACTTATACCAATGCAAGGCCGGTTTACTATGACAACAGCCGTAGACGAAAATTTACGGAACAGGGACAGGCGCCTTGGGGACTTGGCATTTCCCTCAACAATCTTTTGAAGGTCAGGATTCGTCTGATTGGGGCAAAATGCGATGTAAGGCAGAGACTGTCCGCCAGTCAGGACACAAGGGGAGAAATTATACAAGAACAAAAGCTTACGATTTCCGACGTAGAGAACTGGTATTACAGAGATTTCGGTGAACTGCTTTCGGAGCAGATCGGAAAGCGTCAGAGAGACTGGCTTGTAAGGGATAGCTCGCAGGAAGTGGCAGAACTTGTATTCGTACAGCCCGAGTCCTGCCAGACGGCGGATTTTTCCCAGACAAAGCAGCAGCTTTCCTTGCCCCTTTATGATGAGAAGGGGCGGGAGGTCACTGTAGAAGTCACCTATTCCAAGGAGGAAGCCCTCACTATTCGATATCTTGAAAGACTTTCGGGAAGAAAACCACCCTGTTTTGTGGGGAAGCTTTATTTCAGGGGGGAAAAGATGTGTCTGTATCCTTTGGCAGTGCTGGATGATTTCGAGTGACCTTCCGACGGAAGACGCAAGCATGACGGATACAAGCACAACATAGCCCCAGCGCCGTTATGTAATTCGCTTACGGACGCGATTTTGGCTTCGCGGGAGGGGCTGTTAAACGGGAAACAAAGGCGCGGGAAAAGAAAGGGTTTTTATGGACTTTAATGAATGCACAAAATCAAAATATGCGGCTGTCGGGGAGATGACCGATGAGGTATTGGGATTGATGGAGGAACTGTACCAGAGCGGCTTTGATACCGTCCATGACAGCACTCTTCAGAGACTGGAAAAATCCGCAAAGAATACAAAACAGTACGGAATGAAATATTTGTCGGAGCTGTTGGAAGCCCTGTCCGCCGAAATTTCTTCAGGGCGTCACAGGATGGAGAAAAAGACAGCGCAGATAGCGGAACTCTACACGGATATTAACGAATATCTGTACTATTGCAGACAGAAGGCGGCATACGACAGGTGCAGAGAGAGTTATTCTTGAAAACAGTAGATAGATACTTACTGATTTGCTATAATACAAACTAAGCAGTATCAATGGGGAAATATGCTGCCATATCACGTGAAATCAAATGTTTGCCTGTGTTGGCGCATGGTTTTCTGCCGATATGGCATAATAGCAAAACTAAAATGGCAGGAGGAGAAAATATGATTCACCCGGAAGATCATCGCATTACGAAAATTATGGAGTCTTTGGAGCAGGCAGGCTTGTTTACGGAAGAAGAGCTGACGCTTGCAGAGGATTACCTGATGGGCGTTGTAGACCGTCAGGAATTGGGGAAGCTGGCATTCAGGGATATGTCCGGTTTGTCTTCTAACATTGCGACAGGGTTCAAAAGTTCTTTCATGGAATTGGTCCGCAGAGGAGGAATGGAGGAAGGGAGAAAGCTGGCAAGTATCCTGTTTGCCGCAGGGCAGTCAACCTGTATGGCTCTGTTGCCACAGCCGGCATTTTACGACCAGAACTTTAACCTGTTCCCCTCGGAGCCGGAAAAGATGGCGGCGGTTTATGCTTCTGATGTGGGGAGGACGATGTACTCTTTCAAAGAAACTTTTTTGTGGGAGTTAATCAAGCGGACGGAGGGTGATACCGACATTCTAAAAAAAGCTCTCGCATACCAGAACGACAAAACATCGAACGGAAATCTGATTTTAATGGGAGCGTATTTTTTGGCAAAGTATCCCGGTGTGGAGCCGGATAATGCCTCGGGAGCCCTTCTTGAGGAAGAAGATGTCCCGCTTATGAAGGAATATGGGGATAACCTGATCAATAAGCTTTCCGGCATTTATGCCGATAAAACCGCACCGTTGGTCTGGAAGGAGATTGAGAGCGCTATAGACAATGATAAAGTGGATGGCAGGATCATGAAAACGGCAAAAGCAGAAATGGCAAAAACGGGCTTCGGCACGAATCAGTTTGTCCTGCGTGTCATCGGCAGTATGGGGTACATAAATTTCAGCCTTTCACCGCGCCTGAAAAATGTGGTAAAGGTATGCCTTGGGGCGGATCTCAACGGAATGCTGGATACAATGATGATTTATGATATGAGGAAACATATGAAGGAGAAAGGGGGGAATTATGACGAGGTATTTGGAATTGCCCCCGAAAAATATATAAGATGGGCGGCGGATAAAGCAAGGAAAAGCATTTTAAGGGAATTATACTGGCGCTATAAAGAGCAGTATTTATTATATATGGCCAAGGCGGATTTTGAGCCTTATAATGTGATGGCTTCTATCCTGAGAGAAGAGGATCCGAAGGAGTTCGGGAACAGAATGCTCACGGAAGCCTCCAGACAACGGAACAAAATCATCAATGCTTTTGTAGATATGACGGAGACTGGCGCCTGCAGTGACGTGAGGGAATATCTGGAGAAGGGGACCGATATAGAAACAATCTACCCCTATGGGGAAAAGCTGCTGAAAGACGATGCATGGCGTGGAATGAGAAATTTCTTGAATATGCTGCAAAGCTACCAAAAAGGCTACGGATACGATGCCTTGGGCAATAAATGCGAGGCAATGCTGATGCTGTGCGGGGCGTTGGGGGGATATAGTTACATATTCGGCGGATATAACAGCGTTCAGCCGGAGGAGGTAAAAAGGCTGTTTGCTTCGGTGGACTCGGAGAAACTGTCTCTGCGGTATCAGCTGTCCGGCTATTCGAAAATAGCTGCTTCCTATTACCTTGGCGAGGAAGGGAAAGTAGTTTATGAGGATGCGGCAAGGGAAATTTTCCGGCAATATTTGGCGGACAGGCGGGAGGAAATGCTTTCTGCCTTTCAGGAGGCCGACAGCGCCGGCAGAGGCCTTGCACTGCAGCTTCTGTCGGAGAAACCGGAGGAAAATAAAGAGGAAATCCTGAAATATGCACAGGACACCGCAAAGTCGGTGAAGGAGCAGCTGTTGGAAATCCTCTATCAAAAGGCGGAGTGGGAGGAGGATGTGATTGCACTGCTCTCATCCAAGAAGGCGGCGGACAGGGATGTGGCCGTCCGCGTTCTGGCAAAATGGGACAGCGGAAAATATAAGACGCTTTTTGGGGAGGCTTTGGAGAAGGAGAAGAACGGCAAGGTCAGGGCGCTTCTTGACAATGCATTGGGCGTGGAAGGCGGCGGACAGTCCGGAGACCGGAATATTTCTCAGGAGGATCTGGTAAAAGAGATTCACAAAGGCAATAAAAAGCGCGGGCTTGCATGGGCTTATGAGACCCCATTCTCCAAAGTGCATAAGAAAAACGGCGAGGAGGCGGGGGAGGAATATCTTCAGGCAGTCCTGTTGTGCTATTCCGCCATGTCACCTTGCGGCATCAGCCCCAGCGCGGCAACTCTGGCGGAGGCTCTGAACGAGGAAGAGCTTGCGGTCTATGTGAACGAGCTGTTTGACAAATGGCTGGAGGCGGGAGCGGAATCTAAGAAGCGCTGGGTGCTCTATGCCGCTTCCATCCACGGAGGAAGTGAGATTGTGGGCAGGCTGCACCACCAGATTCAGGAATGGCCTCAGGCTGCCCGGGGCGCCATTGCATCGGAAGCGGTTCAGGCGCTGGCATTGAATCCCAAGCCGCAGGCTCTTTTGATTGTGGACGGCATCTCAAGGAAATTTAAATTTAAGCAGGTGAAGGCTGCGGCGGAAAAAGCATTGGAATATGCCGCGTCACAGCTGGGAATCACCAAGGAAGAGCTGGCGGACAGAATTGTACCGAATCTGGGATTTGACGATCATATGGAGCGTTGTTTTGATTACGGTGCCCGCCGGTTTACCGTGACCATCACACCGGCTTTGGAGATAGAAGTATTTGACGAGAGCGGGAAGAAATTGAAAAATCTGCCTGCACCGGGAAAAAAGGACGATGAGGAAAAAGCGGCTGCTGCCTACGATGAATTCAAGCAGATGAAGAAGCAGATGAAAACCACCGTGAGCAGTCAGAAAATGAGACTGGATATGGCATTGTCCACCGAACGACAGTGGAGTGTGGCATCTTGGAAGAATTTGTTTGTGAAAAATCCTATTATGCATCAGTTTGCGATCGGGCTGATCTGGGGGATTTATGAAAATCGAAAGCTTGCCACATGCTTCCGTTATATGGAAGACGGATCCTTTAATACGGAGGATGAGGAGGAATTTGAACTTCCGGAGGACGGCGAAAACGGTTTCATTGGTTTGGTGCATCCCATCGAACTTTCCGAAGAATCTCTGGAAGCATGGAGACAGCAGCTGGAAGACTATGAGATTATACAGCCCATTGAGCAGCTTAACAGACCCGTTTTCCTCAGAACCAAGGAGGAAGAGGAGCAAAGGAGCCTTGATAGATTCGGGGGATGTATCGTCAATGATCTGTCTTTGGGAGGAAAATTGACGGGCGAGGGCTGGTATCGCGGCTCCGTTCAGGACGGGGGCGCTTTCTATACTTATTATAGAGAAGATCCCGAACTTTCTCTGGGAGTGGAGCTTCACTTTTCCGGCAGCGGCGTGGGCGGCTTGAACGAGGATGTGACGGTGTACGAAGCCAGATTTTATGAGGCAGGCACCATCAAACGGGGCAGCTATGAATATGACGAGGCGGATGACAAGAACTCTTATCTTTTGAAGGATGTGCCAAAGCGTTATTTCAGTGAAGTGGCACGCCAGATTGCCAAGGCCACATCCTCCGGCAAGGACAGGGATGAGAGCTGGAAGACAAACAGACGGTAACAGGGCATTAGCGGTTCCGTCACAAGGTACTGTCACATACCGGAAATGACAGTTCCCGCTTTCATGCAGTGGTGGTGCGCCGCCGGACTTTCATGCATGGTGGCGGTGCCGGATTGCATGGGATTTACTATAAAAGGCTATTGACGAATCAGAGCCGTAATATTATGATAGGAATTAAATTGTCCGGGGAAACAGGTGTAAGTCCTGTACGAGCCCGTCGCCGTGAGGCATACGTATTGAGCCGTCGGCCTGACCCGAAGCCACAATCCGGGGAAACGCCATTGGAGTAAATCCGAGAAGGCCGGCCGACGGGAATGCCAAGTCGAAATATCCGGACAGTTGAATCCTCACTGGTGTGAGTATGGTTTCTCTTTTAAGGGGAGCCATATTTGCTTTCCGACCGCGGGCGCCGGTCGTATGAGGAAATATATTATCAAAGGGAGATTTGAGTATGCAAAAGAAATGCAGTAAAAAACGATTGTCATGCATCCTTTGTATGGTGCTTATTGTGGCTATGGCACTTTTTACAACCGGCTGTAATGGCAGCACAGACAACGGAAGCTCTGCTTCGGCAGGAAGCACGGAAGCGCAGGCGGACGGCAGCGGGACAGGCGGCAGCGGCACGCAGGCGGACAATGTTCAGTCAGGCGGCGGAACGCAGGCGGACGGCAGTCAGACAGGTACGGACGTTGAGACGGAGCCGCAGCAGTTGGGAGAAGGCGGCACACAATTTAATTTCACGGTGTCGGACAAGGACGGAAAGGAAACGGTGTTTGAAATCCACACGGACAAGCAGATTGTAGGAGATGCCTTGTCCGAACTGGGGTTAATCGAGGGAGAGGAAAGTGAGTACGGGCTTTTTGTCAAAACCGTCAACGGCATCACCGCCGATTACGATAAGGACGGGGTATACTGGGCCTTTTATATCAATGGTGAGTACGCTTCCACCGGTGTGGATTCCACAGCTATAACGGAGGGTGACAGCTACTCTTTTCGGGTGGAATAGCGCCTTTGCTGTGCTGCTCCAATTGAGGTTAGTATCCGGCAAAGGGTGACTCTGCCCTGTGGAAGACATTCTCGGATACGAATTAGTACTACAGCGAATAATTCAAATAGTGTTTTTTGTAATGGAAGATAAGATTATGCGTTGTGGTGTCAGTGCTTGCGCCAGTTCATTAATCAGTATGTGTGCAAGAGGTTGTGTAAACACCCCTCTTTAGCATGCAAGGGGTATGGATATGAAGCTTACTATCAGGGAAATGGCTGTATTCGGGATGCTTGGGGCTGTCATGTATGCATCCAAATTTGTGATGGAAATGTTTCCCAATATTCATCTTTTGGGTGTTTTTACGGTGGCGTTTACCGTTGTTTACAGGAAAAAGGCATTGTATCCCATCTACACATATGTTATTTTAAACGGTATTTTCTGCGGGTTTGCCACTTGGTGGATTCCTTATTTATATTTGTGGACGGTTCTGTGGGGCGCCGTAATGCTTCTGCCTAAGAATATGCCGAAAAAGCTGCGTCCCATGGTTTATATGACAGTGTGTGCATTACATGGTTTCCTGTTCGGCACTTTGTATGCTCCGGCGCAGGCGCTTCTGTACGGACTGAGTTTACAGGGTACGCTGGCATGGATTGCTGCGGGTCTGCCATGGGATATGCTGCATGGTATCAGCAATTTTTTCTGCGGAATTCTGATTACGCCGATTATTATGGCATTGAGGCTTGCGGAGGGAGAATATACCCGCGGGGGATAAAGGGAAGGTATAAAAGATAAATATTATCTAGCGGAATATTTGCTTGTTTCTGGACAAATTCATTAATTGATAGATTGTACTAACTAAACAAGGAAACTAAAAAAGAAAGTGTTCCAGTGGAAAAAAGTTAAAAACATATGGAGGAGGTTATATTAATTGTGTATATGGATGTATATTTTGGCTTGGATGTAAATGTATTGAGAATCATACCACTCCGGAAAGAAGAATTAAGATCTGTCCAGTAATTTGTCGAACGATGTACCAGAATGCACGCAAAACGCGGAAAGAATGTGTTTTGGCATCCGTAAGTCTGGAAAATCGCATACGGGCGCGATTTTGACTTCGCGTGAGGGCTGTCCGAACTGCTGTGATTCGACACAAGAAGAAGGGTACTTATTCGTACCCTTCTTCTTGTGTCGTGTCGGGAACGGAGCGGACGTTGATGCCGTTCACCATGACGCTGCCGTCCAGTGCAATGACCAGACAGTCCCGTCCGTTAATGTTCCGGGTCTCGATTAAATCGGTGCGTTCCGGATTTACCTTGATAACTACATCGGGGGTTTTGACTTCAAAGGTCCGTGCATTGATGATATTGCTGGCCAGAAGGGATGTTCGTTCTCCGGCGGTTTCATCGTAGCGGCGGTCAAACTGTTCCAGCTTCTCGTTTGCAACACCGCTGCTGGCGAGGATTGTTTTCACCTCATTTTTATCCAGCGCCAAAGGAGTCGGTTCTTCCTTGTGTTCTTCTGCCATTTCGGCCAGCTTATCGTGGATATTTTTCACGATTTCAATGTCGCAGGTTTCTTCCAGCGTTTCTTCTATTAGAGTCTGGAAGGTCTCTTTCTGGCTTCCGGCGGACAGGGGAAGGGGACAGCCTAACAGCTGGTCTACGAAGCCCTCCTTCAGTTCTTCCGCATCTTTGGTATAGTAGAGTGTACTGTGGATATCGGAACACCTGTCGTTAAAAGCGGGGAACAAAAAGCCGGCGTCGGGAAGCCCTACCACCCAGTCGCGGATCCTGTTCCGGAAAGTGTTTTCCGCGGCATCATAACTAAGCCCCGGTTTGGAAAGATCCACAGGGCAGATGCAGGTAAGGATATATTCATATACTTCATCGGAGGCATCCTCCATCTCCAGCCCGTCCGAGGTTTTTCCGGGGACGTCATAAGCGTCATGGATCAGAAGGATTAAGTAGTTTCCCACGTATTCGTAGTTGGCGATAATCCTGTCGTAGAATTCTTCCAGCAATGCGTCGTCTTTCAGCTTACTGTCGCGGAGACGCAGCAGGAATTCCTGTGTGCCGCCTTCCTCCTCGCTGGCAAGGGGAAAGTCCAAAGTGAGCAGATTTTTGCCCAGAGTGCCGGATAGAGTCTTCCGCAAGATCTCAAAGTATTTAAACATTTCTTCCTCGGGCAGCGCCAGAAAAGCCTGTTTCAATTCCGTTTTTTTATTTTTCTCACCGTCCACATAGCATCCGCAGATTCGGGTGATGGAGCAGTTTTTCGGGGTGAGGAGCTTTTTGATTTCGGATAATTCTTGTTTTGTCATTGGATAACCGTACCTTTCCCGCCCTGTTCGTTGTGGCGGTTTTATAAATTACCGTGCAGCTTACATCCCGGATCCGGCATGGAGCCGGGCAAGGGCTGGCGGAATTATCTATTAGTATAAACCAATTTTGAAAAGTGGGCAAGCACCCTTGTGAAGGACAAATTCTTGTGTTACTATAAAATTACTATGGCTAAACTATTTGTGGTTCCATAAATACTGCCTGCGTAATGTGTTTTCGCTAAATATGCTCTGGCATGGAGGTTGGTGTGAGAAGAATACGATTAGGGAAAAAGTGGATATGCGGAGCCGTCTGTGTGCTGCTGGCCGGTGCTTTTACAGGCTGTGGTGAGAAGAACGAAGCCTTTGAAAACGCTATGGCGCTGGTTCAGTCCCTTGACTATGAGGAGGCTTTGGCTCAGTTTGAGGAAGCCGAAAATACCGGTGCAAACGGCAGGCTGGTAAACCGCGGAAGAGGAATCGCGTACATGGGCTTGACGGATTATGATCAGGCAATCACTTGTTTTCAGCAGGCACTGTCCGCCAGCAGCGGTATCTTGGAAAATGTGGATTTTGATTTAAATTACTATATGGCGGCCGCCTATGCAAAGAGCGGCAGATATCAGGAGGCTGAGGATACGTATGATGCTATTTTGGCGCTCCGCAGCAATGAGGAGGACGCTTATTTCCTGCGGGGGAATATGCGTCTGAGTCTCTCTGATTTTGAGGGGGCGAAGGAGGATTTCGATCAAGTAATTTCCATGGACTCCAAGAACTATGACCGTTTGATTGAAATTTATGAGGTGCTGGACAATTTCGGATATAAGGAAGCCGGACAGGCATATCTACAGGCAGCGCTGAATTCCGGCGATAAGTCCATGGATACTTATGTAATGGGAAGGATTTATTATTATCTGGAAGAGTATCAAAAAGCGTACCTTGCCTTGGAGGAGGCGAAGGACAAGGGCGGCGTGGAAAGTTATCTCTATCTGGGCCGGGCTTATGAAGCAACGGGTGACTACAATTATGCGTCCAATGTCTACAGCAGCTACCTGTCCAAATACGATGGAAATGCCGAAATATATAACCAGCTTGGCCTATGCGAATTGAACAGGGGGGATTACCAGAAAGCGCTTGAGGCTTTTCAGGCGGGCTTGCAGCTGGAGGGGAATCTGGTGCAGCAGTCTCTTGCGTTTAATGAGATTGTAGCATATGAATATTTGGGAAATTACGAGCAAGCCTATGAGCTGCTGACGAATTATATGAAAAGTTATCCCGATGACGAGCAGGCGAGAAGAGAGTTGGACTTTTTGTCTACACGCTAAAAGCGTGAAGGAAATCACTAAGCTCGAAAAGACCTCGCTAAGTGATTTCACGCTCTGCGGAGCAGAGCTTCTCCCCAGACTTGCACCGATTCATTGATTGTTTGTGCCGCCGTTGGCAGCATTTCTGGAAGAGCGAAGGAGCGCTTGAATACTTGCTGATATGGCTTGATGAGCTTAAAAATGGAGAATTGTCTATGAAAAAATGTATTGTGCCTATGCTTTCTGTTTGGCTCATGTTTGCTATGACTGGTTGTAAGCAATCGGATAGCCTGATATCATTGGAAGAGCTTCCGGACAATTATAGTTTGGAGCAAGCAAAAGAAGATGGCTGTGTTACTCATGAGAACGGGGACGTAACACAGGGAAAAGAAATATTTGAGGCATTCTTTAACACTACTGCGTCAGGCCAAACAGATAAGGTAAGGCTTGCGTTTTATTATACGCTCGACGACCCGTCCGGATATGCCCCGGAATACCATGAATCTGTCAAAGATGATTATCCATGCCTGTATGTTCAAGATTTGTCTTTTGACGGGGAACAGTATACAATTCGTTGGTACGAAGACGGAGAGGAAATGATACGGAATTATTCATGCCTTATGAAATATGAAGGGCAGGCAGAAAGCCCAGATGCATCCTATCATTCATACATTAGGTATGTACTGACAAATGATGATAAAGTTACATGGCAGGAATTGATGCACGGAATGCTCAGTTCTCAATTGGGAGACTACATTGATCACCAAAGTGTTTACACCGACCTTGTTTATGAATGAATTTAGAGATAGGAATCAAGCAGCATAAAAGGGAGATTCCTTTAATGAAATGTTTAGAGATGCGACGCTAAAAAGTAGATTGACCAACCGACGGGAGCTGGGGTACAATAACGTGACGGTAAAAGTGTTCCGCTCAGGAATGTTTCGGAATGGAGGAAAGTATGATCAATAAGCTGATTGCAAAAATTAAAAAGACCAATGCGCCGATTGTTGTGGGGTTGGATCCCATGATGAAGTTTGTGCCGGAGTATATCAAAGAGGCGGCTTTTGCGGAGTACGGCGAGACTTTGGAGGGAGCGGCCGAGGCGGTTTGGCAGTATAACAGGGGGATTGTAGATGCGGTCTGTGACCTGATTCCGGCGGTGAAGCCCCAGATTGCCATGTACGAGCAGTTTGGAATCCCCGGACTGGAAGTATTTAAGAAGACGGTGGATTACTGCAAGGAGAAAGATCTGGTAGTAATCGGCGATGTCAAGCGGGGGGATATCGGATCCACCTCCGAAGCTTATGCAGTGGGACATTTGGGAAAGGTGCAGGTGGGCAGTAAATCTTATTACGGATTAAATGAGGATTTTGTGACGGTTAACCCTTACCTTGGATCCGACGGTGTGAAACCTTTTCTGAAAGTGTGCAAAGAGGAGAAAAAAGGTATTTTCGTGCTGGTTAAGACCTCCAATCCCAGCAGCGGTGAATTTCAGGACAGGCTCATTGACGGGAAGCCGCTCTATGAACATGTGGGAGAACAGGTAGCCGCATGGGGGGATGAGTGTATGCCGGAGGAAGGTAATTACAGTTATGTAGGAGCCGTTGTAGGCGCCACTTATCCGGAACAGGGCAGGATCATGAGAAAAGTGATGCCCAAGGCATTTATTCTGGTGCCCGGCTACGGCGCTCAGGGAGGAAAGGGCGCTGATTTGACAGATTTCTTTCAGGAGGACGGTTTGGGCGCTATCGTAAATTCTTCCCGAGGGATCATAGCGGCGTACCAGCAGGAGCAGTATGCCGGATACGGTGAGAAGAATTATGCGGACGCTTCCAGAGCGGCGGTAATTGCCATGAAGGAAGATATTGCCTCTGCGTTGGAGAAGAGGTTCCAATAGGTTTCTAATGCGGGAAAACAGATATTTTCATCGCGGGCTAAGCAGCTTCAGCGCTGGGACATGGAAGTACGGCATTATAAATGGATAACGGAAAAGATTTGCGTTTTTCCGAGTTTTTAGCTAAAGAGACATAGAATCAATTGACAGAAAGGAACGGATAAGATAATGAATATTGTATGTTTGGATTTGGAAGGCGTATTAGTTCCGGAGATATGGATTGCTTTTGCGGAGGCCAGCGGCATTCCTGAGCTAAAGCGGACTACCCGGGATGAACCTGACTATGAAAAGCTGATGAAGTGGCGCATCGGAATTTTAAAGGAGCATGGTCTGGGGCTGAAAGAAATTCAAGATACCATCGCCAAGATTGATCCCATTCCCGGAGCCAGGGAATTTCTGGATGAGCTTCGTTCCATGACTCAGGTAATCATTATCAGTGATACATTTACCCAGTTTGCCACCCCTTTGATGAAAAAGCTGGGATGGCCTACCATCTTTTGTAATTCCTTGGAGGTGGCCGAGAGCGGGGAAATTACCGGTTTTAAAATGCGGATTGAGAATTCTAAGCTGACTACCGTGAAGGCACTGCAGTCTATCGGCTATGAAACCATTGCCAGCGGGGACAGCTATAATGATCTCGGTATGATAATGGCAGGCAAGGCTGGTTTCCTGTTCAAAAGTACCGAGAAAATCAAGGCGGATCACCCGGAGATTCCTGCCTATGAGACTTATGAAGAGCTGATGGCGGCAATAAAAAATGTTTTGTAAAAAGCGGTTGCCGGGGAAGTGTCCTTCTGGCTGATTTGTGCTGTGGCAAAGCTGCGGTATAGGGTTCATATTGGAAACATTTGGGTATAAACTGAATAAAAGAGAAAAGTTTGCATACAATATTTTCGACCATGTAAACTTTTCTTTTTTGTTGGGAGATATCAGATTATGAAAGAAGAAACTTATCCTTTTGTTGCAAAACCGCTGCCCTATGAGTACGACGCCCTTGTTCCCGTGCTGGATCAGGAGACCATGCATTTCCACCACGACAAGCATTACAAAACTTATGTGGACAATCTTAATGCCGCACTGTCGGACTACCCTGAGCTGCAGAAGACGGGGCTGTCAGATCTGCTGCGTCAGATTGACAAGCTGCCCGCGGCTATACAGACGCCTGTGCGCAATAACGGCGGCGGAGTCTATAATCATGAGCTGTATTTCGATTCCATGAAAAGCCCTGTAGGGCAGGAGCCTTCCGGTATATTGCTGGAGGCCATCAACAGGGATTTCGGTTCTTTACAGCAGTGGAAAGAGCAGATGAAACAGGCGGCTGTGGGCAGATTCGGTTCCGGCTGGGCGTGGCTTGTGACAGACAAAGACGGCAAGTTATCCATTGTACAGACCGCCAATCAGGACGTGCCGGATTTGAATAAGGTTACGCCTGTCTTTCTGGTAGATGTGTGGGAGCATGCGTATTATTTACAGTATCAAAATCGGAGAGCCGACTACGTGGAAGGCTGGTTCAGCCTGATCAATTGGCGGAAAGCAGAGAAGCGCTATGAGGAAGCGATCGGATAAAAGAAAAGTCATTAGTATGAAAAAAGTCTGCTATGCAGACTTTTTTGCGTTGAAGGTGTCGAGCGATTCTCCTCTTGATAATAAAAGCATTTTTCAGATATTTTTCAATCGGTAAAGTACATTCTCATAATCTTTCACATAGTATTTAAGATTCGTCCGTCCCTTTCGAATAATCGTATGCCCTTCCGCTTCCAGTTTTTCCTTCTGAAACTCAACGCCGCCGGGATATTTTGCGTTTAGTTCGCCATCCGCTTTTAAAGTCCTCCAGAAAGGCGTTTCGCCATTGGAACGCTGGTAACTTGCCCATGCGGCAATGGATACAAAAATCCCGGCCGTAATAGGTTCCGTGAAATCGGCGTGGTTCAATTCCGCAAAATATTCCCGGATACTACCTATAGTAATTACTTTTCCGCAAGGAACCAGCTTCATAACCTTGTCGTAGTCAATGGGCGGCGCAAAGTACATTTTATTCCCGCCGTATTTTGCAATGCTTTTTGGGTCAGTGATCAGTTGGAGCTTCGGCATATCCTTATTGTCGTGCAGCATAGCGTTAAAATCTTTTTTGTCTTCGTTTGCCATTTGCGTATACCTCCTGACAGGATTATAATGCCGTTTATCTGCCCATGCAATGAGACGGTTGCAGTTTTTTTGTAATAATGTCATTATTTGTTACTGTTAACTCGCTGTCGCTGCGAGGTGAAACCCGGGACAGACATGCGCGAAATCACTGTTTTGCGATTTCTGTGCATAGGCGGCTGTGACGAAGTGAACAGTAACCATTATTTTAGACAGGAGTATATCCGGCATGAAATACTTGACAAGGAACCCAAATTGGCAGAAGATATAAACGCAGGAAATTTTTGAACATATTTTGAGCTGTATGAGTGTATGTAACGCCGGGGACGGCAGAGGGGAAAGGCATAGAATATGAACGCCGTAAATTATCAAAAAGAGCTGGAAAAAATCATCGCGGGACTGGAAGGGCAAAAGGGGAGACGCCTGTTTCTGCATAGCTGCTGTGCGCCTTGCAGCAGTTATGTGCTGGAGTATATATGCAGCAGCTTTTTCATTACGGTGTTTTATTATAATCCCAATATTTCGTCCTCTGAGGAGTACCGGAAGAGAGCGGAAGAGCAGCAGCGTCTAATTAAGGCTTATAATTCGGAGATGGAGGCGGGCATACGGAAAGGCAATCCTATAGAGATTGTGGAAGGAGATTACGAACCCCAAAGATTTTACGAAGCGGCCAGAGGGTACGAGGACTGTCCGGAAGGCGGGGAACGGTGTTTCCGCTGTTATGAACTGCGCCTTCGGGAGACGGCAAGACGGGCGAAGGAGGGGGATTATGATTTCTTTTGCACTACTCTCACCATCAGTCCGCTGAAAAATGCCCGAAAACTGAATGAGATCGGGCTGGCGCTGGGAGAAGAGTACGGCGTGGCTTGGCTGCCTTCTGACTTCAAGAAAAGGAACGGCGGCCGGAGATCTGTGGAATTGTCCGCGGAATATGGTCTTTACCGGCAAAATTATTGCGGCTGCGGATACTCCTTGCGAAATGTGGAAAATTAAGGTATAGTAATAAAGTATAATATGAGTCCTAACAAATTGCGGCAGACAACTTGCAAAAAGTATTTTCAAACACTTAAATTCCGCAGGCAGCGGAAAGGTATGTCGGGAAGGTTGAATAAAAATGCGTATTCAACTATTGATTGAGCGCGCGCCGCAGTGCACAGGGAGGTATGAGGTTGAATAAAAATGTGTATTCAACTGTTGATTTGAGTGCGCGCCCGCAGCGCGCAGATGGGAATAGAAATGAAAAAAATATTGGATTTATTGTCGGAAGAAATGGGACAGGCTTTCAAGGAAGCGGGATATGATGCGTCCTTGGGAAGGGTGACGGTGTCAAACCGCCCTGACCTTTGTGAGTACCAGTGTAACGGCGCCATGGCAGGGGCAAAGCAGTATCATAAGGCTCCTGTTATGATTGCAAATGAAGTGGCTCAAAAGCTGGCAGACAGCCGGATCTTTAAGGAGGCGGCAGCCGTGGCTCCCGGTTTCCTGAACTGTAAGATTTCGGAAGACTTTTTGCTGGAATATGTGAAAGGAATGGCGGCAGAGGAAAAATACGGATTGGAAATGCCAAAGCACCCTAAGAAAATCATGATTGACTACGGCGGGGCGAATGTGGCCAAGCCTCTCCATGTAGGCCATCTCCGTCCGGCGATTATCGGTGAGAGCATTAAGAGGATCTGCCGTTATGCGGGCAGCGAATGTATCGGAGATGTGCATTTGGGTGACTGGGGAATGCCTATGGGGCTTGTAATCACGGAGCTGAAGCTGAGGAAGCCTGATCTGGTGTATTTTGACGAGAATTATCAGGGAGAATACCCCCAAGAGCCTCCTTTTACGATTACGGAGCTGGAAGAGATTTATCCTGCTGCCAGTGCAAAATCCAAGGAGGATCCCGAATATAAGGCGAGCGCCATGGACGCTACCTTTAAGCTTCAAAGCGGAGTAAAGGGATACCGTGCCCTTTGGAGACATATTATGGATGTTTCCGTTGCGGATCTGAAAAAGAATTATGACAATCTTGATGTGGAATTTGATCTGTGGAAGGGCGAGAGCGATGTGCATGAGCTGATTCCCGAGATGGTAGCTTATATGAAGGATAACGGTTATGCCCATATCAGCGAGGGAGCATTGGTGGTGGACGTTAAGGAGGATACGGACACGAAAGAGATTCCTCCCTGTATGATTTTAAAATCGGATGGTGCCGCCCTGTATAATACCACCGATCTGGCAACCATTATGGAACGTATGCGGTTGTATAAGCCGGATGAAATTATTTATATCACGGACAAACGTCAGGATCTGTACTTTGAACAGGTATTCCGCTGTGCGCGAAAGACAAAATTGGTAGGGGAAGATACGGTATTGAAGTTTTTGGGTCACGGCACTATGAACGGAAGTGACGGAAAGCCTTTTAAGACAAGGAGCGGAGGCGTAATGCGCTTGGAGAATCTGATCCGCGAGACAAGGGAAGAAATGCTCCGGAAGATTAAGGAGGGGCGCCAGATGCCTGATGAAGAGGCAAGTCAGGTGGCGGATATCGTTGCCATAGCGGCTCTGAAGTATGGCGATCTGTCGAACCAGGCGTCCAAGGATTATGTGTTTGACATAGACCGCTTTACCTCTTTTGAGGGGGACACAGGACCCTATATCCTTTATACCATTGTGCGGATTAAGTCTATTCTGGTTAAATATGAAGAGCAGGGAGGAAGCGTGGAAAATGCGGTACATCAGGCAGCGGGAGGAGAGTCCGAGAAAGCGTTGATGATGGAACTGTCCAAGTTCAATACTATGATGCAGAGTGCGGCAGAGGAAAAAGCTCCTCACAAAGTATGTGCATACATTTATGATTTGGCCAATGCTTTTAACCATTTTTATCATGAGACGAAAATTCTGGGAGAAGAGAACAAGACGAAGCAGTCCGGCTTGATTGCCTTGCTGCTGCTGACAAGGGACGTGCTGGAAACCTGTGTGGATGTACTTGGATTCTCTGCACCGGAACGCATGTAGATTATTTTTTGCCGGCTAAACACCGATACACGGCATTGGCAAAGAATAAATAAAATGAAATAGGATGCAGACGCGGCGTTTCTTTATTCCATTAACAGGGGAGAGCAGGAACGCCGCTTTTTTTGGAGGAAGGGCGCTCTTTAAGGAAGGGCGCTCTTTAAGGAAAGGTGCTCTATGAACGGTAAAAAATTTTTACGGGTATTGCCTGCAAGATATATGAAAAGTAGATAAAAAGTAGATATTAAAAAAAGTAGTTGACAAATGATGACAAGCATTGTATACTAACAAAGTCGGTTGCGGTTGTTGCTGATAAAATGGAAGTTTAGCTCAGCTGGGAGAGCATCTGCCTTACAAGCAGAGGGTCATAGGTTCGAGCCCTATAACTTCCATTATGGCGAGATAGCTCAGTTGGCTAGAGCACACGGTTCATACCCGTGGTGTCGAGGGTTCAAATCCCCCTCTCGCTACGCCGGAGAAGTCTGAAAACCTTGAAAACAGGGGATTTCGGGCTTTTTTGTTTTGAAGGAATCAAAGAACTAACGGGAAGGTATCCGGTCAGGACCGGGGCATTTTTCCGGCGCAAAGAAAGGAGATTTTCGAAACAGTATGGCAAATACGGCATGAGATTTGATTTTGACGATTACAGGAAGTATGATTGCGCAAAACGCATTTTTTGCGTCTTGTGTTCAGCGCAGCGGTTCGGTGACTGTCCGGACGGTTAGTGTACTGACCGTATTACATTTCGCTAAATATTTTGCAGCGTTAGATTTCCTAGACGCAGCCACCGCTACGCCGTCGGAAATCTGCCTTGCAGCCTGAAAATTCATTCTGCGCTATTTAGCTGAAAGCAATCTGGTCAGCACACTGGATATATTCAAGGAACAACGGATTTGCCGCAGAAATTATAATGTACATTTGTTATTACATCTGTTATAATGTTACTATTTGTTGAGCAAAATAAAGAAGGAGAAAATAGTGGAGAATTTATTGGAAGAATTATTAGACGAACGCATTGCGCGTGCAGTGAAAGAGATGGGATTTGAAAAATTGTCCCCCATTCAGAGTGAAGCCATACCTTATCTTTTAGAGGGAGACGATATAATCGGTCAGGCTCAGACGGGAACCGGTAAGACGGCAGCATTTGGAATACCGATTTTGCAGAAGGTGGATCCGGAATTTAGAAAACTTCAGGCAATCATCTTGTGTCCCACCCGTGAGCTTGCCATTCAGGCGGCGGAGGAGCTGCGGAAGATGGCAAAATATATGCATGGCATCAAAATACTTCCTATATACGGCGGTCAGGAAATTTCGAAGCAGATTATAGGATTGAAAGGCGTACAGATTATCGTGGGCACTCCGGGACGTGTTATGGATCATATGCGCCGTCATACAATCAAGCTGGATCACGTCAGCATGGTTGTTCTGGATGAAGCGGATGAAATGCTGAACATGGGCTTCCGTGAGGATATGGAGACGATTCTCGGACAGATCCCCAATGAGCATCAGACGGCGCTTTTTTCCGCCACCATGCCCAAACCTATTTTAGAGATTACCAATCAATTTCAGAACAACGCAAGAATGATAAAGGTTGCTGCAAAAGAACTGACCATTCCTTTGGTGTCCCAGAGATACTATAAGATTAAAAGCCAAGACAAGGATGCGGCATGTGTGAGGCTGCTGGAGTATTATCAGCCCAAGCTGTGTCTGATTTTCTGTAATACCAAGAGAAAGGTGGACGAGCTTGCGGAGGTGCTGAAAAAGGCAGGTTTTCAGGCAGAGGGGCTCCATGGTGATATGTCCCAGCATCAAAGAGACGTAGCCATGAACCGTTTCCGTAACGGCAGCACTAATATATTGATTGCAACGGATGTAGCGGCAAGAGGTATAGATGTGGATGACGTAGAGGCCGTCATTAATTATGATATCCCGCAGGATAACGAATACTATGTCCATCGTATCGGCAGAACGGGACGGGCAGGCAGGACAGGGCGTTCCTTTACTTTTGTAGGAGGCAGAGAGCAGCGCCGTCTCCATGAGATCGAGAGAGTCTGCCATACGGTTATTGAGGAGCGGAAGCTTCCGGGAGCTTCTAAGGTATTAAAGGCAAAGGCGGATAAATGCCTGAACCGTGCATGGGAGCTTCACGAGCATGAGGATATGGAACTGATGAAATCCTTTATCCGGCGTAAAATGGAAGAAGAAGACTGTGACGCCTTGGAAATTGCCGCTGTGATGTTAAAGCAGCAAGTGGGGGATAAAGGACCGGAAATACAGGTTGATGAGGGCGGAAGCCGACGCGGTTTACGCTTTGGAGGCCGTAGAGACGGGAAAGAGGGCAGTGACCGGAAAAGCGGACGGGAAGAGTCCCGCAGAAGCGGCAGGAGAGGCGGCGACCGCAAGGGCAGCTGGGAAGAATCCGGCCGCAGAGAAGGTAAGAGAGGCAGCGACCGCAAGGGCGGCTGGGAAGAATCCGGCCGCAAGGAAGGCAAGAGAGGCAGTGACCGTAAGGGCGGCTGGGAAGAGGCTGACCGCAGAGAAGGCAAGAAAGGCAGCGACCGCACAAAGAAAAGCAGGCGGGAGGATGATTTCGGGGGCGGAAAAGGCTATAAAGAGCGGGATGTGCGCCGTGACGGAAGTTTGCGTATATGGGAGAGCGACCGTAAGGGACAGGAAGTAGGCAGCAGACTGCCCAAGAAAAAAAGATAGTAATGCCGTCATATGAAGCGGCGGAAAAAGAGGAAGGCTATGAGGATTGGAATGGGATATGACGTCCACCGTCTGGTGGAAAACAGAGATTTAATGATCGGCGGTGTGAAAATTCCTTATGAAAAAGGTCTTCTGGGGCATTCCGATGCGGATGTACTGCTTCATGCCATTATGGATGCGCTGCTTGGAGCTGCCGCACTGGGGGATATCGGAAAGCATTTTCCCGATACCGATCCGCAATATAAAGGAATCTCTTCCGTGGCATTGTTGGAAAAGGTAGGGCAGCTGTTGGCGGAAAAGCGTTTTCTGATAGAGAATATAGATGCCACCATTATTGCACAGGCGCCGAAGATGCGTCCCTATATTGACAGTATGCGGGAAATCATTGCGAAGGCGTTGGAAATGGACGTGGAACACATTAATGTGAAAGCCACTACGGAGGAAGGGTTGGGCTTCACGGGATCCGGTGAGGGTATTTCCTCTCAGGCAATCTGTATGCTGACAAGTCCCTTTGACCTGACTGCCGGACAGGTTTCCGGCGGCTGTGAAGGATGCGGCGGCTGCAGCAAAAGGGGTTGACAAAATCGGAAATATTGCATATTCTAATTGAAAGAATAAATAAATGCGGTGAACGGGAAGAGTATCTTTTTATAACGTGTCAGAGAGAAGCCGTCGGCAGGCTGTGAGCGGCTTTCACGGGAGAAAAGGGAAGTGCATCCGGGAGCAGGTCCGTTGAAACGCGGACACGTAGGCGTGCGTTAAACGTGTTGAGTGAAGGGCATATGCCTTTAAGCAGAGTGGAACCGCGGATGAATTCGTCTCTAAGCAGAGAGGAGTCAGCCGCGGTATTTTGATTCCCGCGGGCAATGAGCTAAGCGGCCGCAAAGCAGACATTTGGCGAATGCTGCGAAGGTCACATACCATAGCGTCTTGCGGATGCATTGTACTTTGCAGCGCTGCAAGCTTGATGCCTTATTGTTTGCAGTGGGGGTGTTGATTTTTCTAACCAGCGGTGAAATACATCTGCATGTAAGGAGTATGGTCGTTGGCAAGATTATCAAACAATGGCCTGCCGCGATGAAATGTATCTGCATGTACGGAGTATGGTCGTTGGCAAGATTATCAAACCAATGGCCTGCCGCGGTGAAGTGCATCTGCATGTACGGAGTATGGTCGTTGGCAAGATTATCAAGCCAATGGCCTGCCGCGGTGAAGTGCATCTGCATGTAAGGAGTATGGTCGTTGGCAAGATTATCAAGCCAATGGCCTGCCGCGGTGAAGTGCATCTGCATGTAAGGAGTATGACCATAGGAGTTCAGTTATGGGAATGATCGGCAGTATTAAAGAGGAAATAAAAATTATCCGAGAGAGAGACCCGGCTATTCACTCTTCCATGGAAGTGTTTCTCTATCCCAGCTTTAAGGTGATGATGCATTACCGCATAGCACACAAGCTGTATGAGAGCGGACATTATTTTTGGGCGAGATGGGTTTCCCAGCGGGGAGTGAGAAGAACCGGTATTGAGATTCATCCCGGAGCGAAAATCGGAAAAGGGTTCTTTATCGATCACGGAAACGGTGTAATCATTGGAGAAACTACAATTATCGGTGACAATGTAACTCTGTATCAGGGAGTGACGCTGGGAGGTACCGGCAAGGAACACGGTAAGCGCCATCCCACATTGGGCAGCAATATTATGATCGGCGCCGGCGCAAAAGTACTGGGTTCCTGTACCGTTGGAGACAACTGCAAGATAGGCGCGGGAAGTGTAGTTCTCTGTGATGTGCCGCCTAACTCTACGGTGGTGGGTGTACCGGGACGAGTGGTAAAACGCTGCAACATGGCATTGCCGCAGGATACTATGAACCAGACCGATCTGCCGGATCCCGTGCGGGAAGACATTATGGAGCTCCAGCGTGCAAACTCGGAAATGATTAACCGCATTCTGGAACTGGAACGCCAGCTCAAACAACACACCCGCCATAAAAGTGAATAAGGGGCATTGAAGAGCAGAGAGAGGATCGGGAATAAAAAGAGCCGGGACTGGAATCAAAGAGAAGAGCCGGGACTGGAATAGGAGAATCATATGGAAAACAAATTTCAAATTTACAACACATTGACGAAAAAGGTGGAGCAATTTATCCCCAATGAGGACGGAAAAGTAGCGATGTATACCTGCGGACCTACTGTGTATCATTATGCCCATATCGGAAACCTGCGGAGCTATATTATGGAGGATTTATTGGAGAAAACCCTTCGCTATATAGGGTATGACGTAAAAAGGGTTATGAATATTACTGATGTAGGACATCTCTCCAGCGATGCGGATACCGGTGAGGACAAAATGCTGAAAGGGGCAAAGCGGGAGCACAAATCCGTGATGGAGATTGCCAAGTTTTACACGGACGCTTTTTTCGGCGACTGTGATAAGCTGAATATTAAGACTCCCGATGTAGTGGAACCTGCTACCAACTGCATTGAGGAATTCATCCGTGTCATTGAGGGGCTTTTGGAAAAAGGATATGCTTACGAGAACGGCGGAAACATCTATTTCGATACCTCTAAATTAGAGGACTATTATGTGTTTTCCAACCAGAATGAAAAGGAATTGCTGGTGGGGGTGAGAGAGGATGTGGACGAAGACGAGAATAAGCGGAACAAGAGCGACTTTGTATTGTGGTTTACCAAGTCCAAGTTCGATGAACAGGAATTAAAGTGGGAGAGTCCGTGGGGAATCGGTTATCCCGGCTGGCATATTGAGTGCTCCTGCATCAGCATGAAGCATTTAGGCGAATATATGGATATCCATTGCGGCGGTGTGGACAATATTTTCCCCCACCATACGAATGAGGTAGCACAGAGTGAAGCTTATCTGGGGCATAAATGGTGTAATTATTGGTTCCATGTGCATCATCTAAATGATAAATCCGGCAAGATGAGCAAATCAAAGGGAGATTTCCTGACCGTGTCCCTTTTGGAATCGAAGAATTATGACCCTATTGTATACAGATTGTTCTGCCTGCAGTCCCATTATCGTAAGCCCTTGGAGTTCTCCTATGAAAATCTGGATAATATGGCGGCGGCATATGACAAGCTGGTTAAAAAGATCGGCAGTCTGAATAAAGAAGGGGAGATAAATCAAGCAAAGTTTGCGGAATACAGAGAGCAGTTTGAGTCGGCGCTCTGCAATGACCTGAATTCCGCCACAGCCATTACGGTGCTGTATGATGTATTAAAATCGGATCTGTCCGACGCGGAGAAATATGCGTTGGCGGAGAGCTTTGATGAAGTACTTTCCCTGAACCTGATGACTGCTCATGCGGCAAAAGAGAAGGACAACGGCGTGGATGCCGAAATGGAACGCTATATTTTGGCAAAAATCGAAGAGCGCAAGGCTGCCAAGAAGGAAAAGGACTTTGCAAAGGCCGACGCCATCAGAAGCGAATTGCTGGAGAAGGGCATTGTCCTTGAGGATACACGCGAAGGTGTAAAATGGAAGAAAGCATAATGGAAAATGAAGCAATAGAAATGGAGGGAACAGATTTCGAAAGCTGTTGTCCGGACGGATTTCTTGCAGCAATAGGACATATGTTTCCCGGGAAAAAACAGGATATCCGCTCCTATTCCCCTTTGACGCTGGCTTATATCGGGGATGCGGTGTACGATCTGATTATCCGTAGCGTTGTGGTGAAACAGGCAAACCGTCCGGCTAATGATCTTCACCGTATTACGGTAAAGTATGTCAGCGCCAATGCACAGTCCAAGATTGTTCAGGCGTTGACAGAACATTTTACCGAAGAAGAACAGTCTGTTTACCGGAGGGGCAAGAATTCCAAGCCCCATACCACGGCGAAGAATGCCGCCGCTTCCGATTATTTAAAGGCTACCGGATTTGAGGCGGTGATCGGATACCTGTATTTGACGGATCGTATGGACAGAGCCTTGGAATTAATCCGGGATGGAATCAGACTGTCCGGAATGACATTGTGAAATGTCTACGGACGGAGCCGCATTGCGGAAGATATAGTCCCCATGGAACACACGATATTTTCATCCGGATTTGAGTCGCAGCAAAGATTTCTTTTGCAGACAAAGGTGTCACCGTGAAGGGGCGGAACAGGAAGAGAAGATATGGCATACGAAGAATTTACCATAGAGGGACGCAACGCCGTAATAGAAGCATTTCGTTCCGGAAAAACAATAGACAAACTTTATATTATGGACGGCTGTCAGGACGGCCCTGTCATGACTATTAAGCGGGAGGCGAAAAAACAAGACACCTTGGTGAAATATGTGGCCAAGGAACGCTTGGATCAAATCTCAGAAACGGGCAGACATCAAGGTGTGATTGCCATAGCCGCGGCTTATGAGTATGCCGAGGTGGATGATATTCTGGCGGCGGCGGAAGAGAAGGGAGAGGCGCCTTTTCTTTTCCTGCTGGATAATATCGAGGATCCGCACAACCTCGGCGCCATCATCCGCACCGCTAATCTGGCGGGGGCACATGGCGTCATCATACCCAAGAACCGGGCTGTGGGTCTCACCGCTGTGGTGGCCAGAACTTCCGCCGGAGCATTGAATTATACCCCGGTGGCCAAGGTTACGAATCTTGCTAAGACCATCGAGGAGTTGAAGAAAAAGGGACTGTGGTTTGTGTGTGCGGATATGGACGGAACTACCATGTACGAGCTGGATTTGAAAGGCCCCATAGGTCTGGTTATCGGCAGCGAGGGACAGGGCGTGGGAAGGCTGGTTAAGGAAAAGTGCGATATGACCGCGTCCATTCCTATGAAAGGGAATATTGATTCTCTGAATGCATCCGTGGCGGCCGGAGTATTGGCTTATGAGATTGTGCGCCAGAGGATGTCGTAAACCATAGGCGGACACCCCCTTATAATGCACAAGGAGATAGGAATAGGACGGGAGGCCAAGGATGGCATACAGAAATGCGGATTATGAACCATATACGGACGAAGAGCTGATAGACCGCCTGCGCCGGGGGGAAGATACCATTATGGACTATATCTGTGACCGGTATAAAAATCTGGTGAGAAGCAAAGCCAAGTCCATGTTCATTTTAGGGGCGGACAGCGATGATTTGATTCAGGAGGGAATGATCGGCCTGTTTAAAGCAGTGCGCGATTACGATATGGGCAGGGACGCCAGTTTCTTTACTTTTGCGGAACTGTGTGTCAGCAGACAAATGTATACGGCGGTACAGGCCGCAAAGAGACAGAAGCATGTCCCACTGAACACTTACATTTCATTGGATGCCGGAGGCACTAATCAGGAGGATAGGGATGAGAGCACTCTGGCGGAGCTCATTGCGGACAGGGCGGAGCTCAGCCCGGAGGAAATGGTGCTGGACAAGGAGCGGGTTGCCTATTTGGAGAAAACCATAGAGACGGAGCTTAGTGATTTTGAAAAGCAGGTATTGGATCTTTATATGACGGGTATGAGCTACTCTCAGATTGCAAAGGTTCTGGGCCGGGAAGAAAAGGCTACGGACAATGCCTTGCAGAGATTGAAAGCAAAAATAAAAAAAATATTATAAAAATATTATCTCTTTGGAATGACCTTGACTTTAACGAGTCAGGGTCATATAATTTACACGGTAAAACTGACTGACCGGTCGGACGGACAGGTTACATGCTTCGACTTGCGCGTCACAGTACAAGAACAAAACAGGAATCGGAATAGGAGTAGACAAAATGATTTCAAAATTCAGCGTAAAAAAGCCTTATACTGTGTTGGTGGGCGTTGTGCTGGCCATTATTCTGGGTGTGGTATCTTTTACCAGAATGACGGCGGATCTGCTGCCCAGCATCAGCCTTCCTTATGTGATCGTTATGACTACATATCCCGGCGCCAGCCCGGAGACGGTGGAGATGGTGGTAACGCAGCCGGTGGAAGCCAGCATGGCTACGGTGAGCAATATCGAGAGCATCAGCTCCGTGTCCGCCGAAAATTATTCCATGGTGGTTCTGGAATTTGCCCAGACTGCGGATATGAATGCGGTTTCACTGGAAATCAGAGAAAGTCTGGATCAGATTGAGGGCACTGAAAAAGTCTGATTCTTTGTTAAAAGAATTAGGCTTTTTCTATGAGAAATGGTATAATGAAAACGAACGGAGGGGGATTGAACATGCTGAAAGATAATTCACAGATATGCCTGTCACTATCACCATATCA
>CAJUTJ010000178.1 GCA_910589655.1 uncultured Acetatifactor sp.
AGCCTCGATACGTTGTGCGATTTGTGTATGTTCTCACTCATCTACAACTCTCCTTTCCGCTTACATTATATCACCGTTTTCGTTTAGGGAAAAGTTTGTTGCGATGCAAGCATCGGGGAATGTACCCTCCTGGGATTCAAAGAGAAATTTTCCTGCTTTGGGCGCTTTTCAGATTTAGAAAGTTTCATACTTGCCGCCGCAATACCTCTATCTGCCCTCTCCTTCACTCCCTCTTTCGCTCTCTCTTCCACTCCCTCTTTCATTTTCTCCTTCACTCCCTCATCCACCCTTTCCTTCACTCCCTCATTCGCCCTTTCCTTCACTCCCTCATCCACCCTTTCCTTCACTCCCTTATTCGCCCTTTCCTTTACTCCCTCATCCACCCTTTCCTTCACTCCCTCTTTCGCAATGCCACTATATATAACTCCCCCTTCCGGCATATGCAAATATCCTCTCAGCATGTTTTCAAGCATATCCAGCTTTGCCATGATAACCGCTTTGTCTTTGGTTCCCTTATCTAAGTCTATCTCATCAAACAAAACACCATTAAAGGGTGATTTTCTCAGATACTTTTTAAATTTCCTCAGAAAACCTATAAAAGCTCTGTCTTCTATTTCCCATTTTGTAAATCTGTCAAACAAAGTCAGAAATAAAAAAGAATCTTTGCTGTTAAATATACTTTTTACGTCATCGGTAACTACCTGTTCCAATCTGCGCAGATTGTCGGATAATTTATCAAATTCCTCTTTTTGGGCATGTTGGTTCAGATATGTACAAATTGCTTTGGTCTGCTTTTTCCAGTCGCTTAAATGATTACTGCACATCACGGTTTCAACAACCACACGTTCCACTACTCCCTTTGTCTTTTCAGCTTCCGTATACTCGCTGTAATCATTAAAAAATTTCTTGTCTAATATTTCACGGATATTTCTTGCATAGTTGTCTATATGTGTAAATGCCTTCTGATTAGTATTCATGGATGTATGATTATTATATCTCTTAATCAATTGAGAAATCCTATGATTGTCACAATGTTCATGTATAACCGTTTCAATTTGATACTCGTTCAATCTCTTTTTTAATTCATCGGGAAGTTTCTCATAAGTCTTGTTCTTGATATCAAAAAAGGCCTTCTCCCAGACAACGTTCCCTTCATTGTCAATAACCACCCTTCCGTTTTTATCTTTTACTTTTGATTTATATGGAATAACTGAGTTTTCAACGGCTGATGTTATTCTGTAATTTCCGTATCGATACTTCTTCAAAGCTGCCGTCCTTTGTCCGCCGTCCACAATCCATAGCTGAGAACTATCTTCTTCCCCCAAAATAATGGGAGGGACATAATCGTCCGTCAAAACCGTCACGATTAACTCATTGACTTGTTCATTGCTCCAAACAAATTGCCTTTGGACATCCGAATCATTGCGGATATCAAACTCCCTGACCTTGTTCAAATACATTTCTAATGTGTAAATCTGCTTCCGTGGTTTTATCATTTCTATACCTCCATAAACTTTTCGATAGCGCTCCCTGCTTAGTACATGTTTGAAAAATCATTCCTCTGGTTTGCACGTCCCGCTCCGCGTCCTGCCGCGCTTCAATTTAAGAGGCAGCACCCATTCTCCCTCCCAAATTAAGGATTGCATTCCGCAAAGTGTGACGCACCCCCGGAGAAAGCACTTTTCATACACGCTCTAAAGCAGTGCGGATACATTTCTGTATGAATGGATGGCTGCATTGCAATCGGCATACTCTTTTTCATCTATATGTAATCTGTCCCTGATTTCATTAGAGCAATATCCGTCCTTCATAAGCTGCAATACTTCTTTTTGAATGGTGGATAGCTTACTGAGATACAGCGTCATTCTTCTACTATATTCTTCGTTTCGTTCAAAAATTTCTCTCTCAATATCAATGCCTGACGGAATCGTATCCCCTATGGTATCGGCTTCATCATCATCAATGGGAGTATCAAGGGAGACAGAGATTCTGTCAATCTTACGTTTCTCCCGGTTTCTCCTCGTCATTTCTGTTTTAATTCTATTCAACAGACAAGAGTAAAGGAAACCGTCAAAAGTCTGCGAAGCGTCATATTTCTTTATAACATCTACAAATACCTCGTTCGCCAATGAATAAAAATCATCCACATCTTTATTGGATAGCCCCCCGAATTTAAACAATATCTTGTCCACAATTCTGCGAAGCTTTTGGGCATTATCCGCATAGTAAGCAAATATTATCTGATCCATATTTATGTATCCTCCTATTCCGTTTTCAATGACTGCTACTCTAACTGCATCATCCTTACCCCAAGCTGTTTCAGGTCCATACCCCCTTGACCTTCGAAAAGCACTTTTATGTAGAGGCCTATCCGATGCAAACCAACAGCGTTTGAAGATGGACTTTTTTCATTTCATTCCGTTTGTAATGGTTAGTATAGAATATATGTTCGATTTTGTCAATACATTTTTCGAACGTTTGTTCTTATTTGGTTAACCGCACACGGTTATGTTTTTAATTTCAGTATTACTTTTGAGAGTACCCTTCTATTCTTATTTCTTCATAAATCATATTCCCACAGCTTAGAACGTGTTTGAAAATTGCTTTCTGACAGATGTGCGACACTTGTGGAAAGTAAAATCATCTTACAGATAATATGCCAAATGAAGGGCGTATAGTGGGCTATGTAACCTAAATTTAGCTCAAATATACCGCGAAATGAGGCGCGCAGATGGAGGGAATGAATTTTTAAGCACTCTCCTTTGTTCCTTCATCAGACGATAAAAGCCTATTCATGCCCTTTCCATATTTTGATTATCTTCACCAGACAAATGTAGAAATATATATCATAGTCATCATTGCACAAAATGCCCGCTTGGCAATACCGCAAAATCTATATATGTTCCGGTATTTCGCAAGCTCCTGCAAAACAATAAAAAGAAAGGAGAAGAGTTCCAATTGCTCTATCATGATACAGCTTAAGCAACAAAATGGATAATTCCTTACCGACTGTAAGGGGTATTAACCATAAAATATATTGTTGTAGAAAGGAGGCCGAATCTCTTATTACATATGAAAAAAACAATTTACAACATAATAAACAGTACAGCTGACCATAGAAAATTCGGAGGCATTGTCTATTCTTCCGATTTTAACACAAGCTATACCAACGGATCATTTGCATCAAGAACGGCGAATGACTTTCGATTCGATGAACAGTGCAGAAAAAATTTAACAAACTTAAAAATGAACTAATGGTAAAATGTTCCGTATGCATGTACAAACAATGATGACGATTATAAAACCAAAAGCCTTTCACGACTTTATTCATTTACAAGGATCCTTTTTTCAAAAAACAAAAAACGACCATAGCGGATGGATGGATATAATACAGAAAAATAAAAATACCCATCTGCAATGGCTTTTTCACTGTTTCTATATGGGAAGCAGCTTGCAAATGAATGCGTGTCACGGGATCCAAAGGGCATAAACAGTAAAAGTCGCATGGCAGCCAAAAACATATCGGGACAAATACCACAAGCAACAATTGAAAGAGGTGATATGCTGTTTGAGAATTACACAAGAAAATTTAATAAAACAAATCGCAGAAGCAGAGAACATCAACAAGGCAACCGTCCGTACTATTTTCAGATCAATGGAAGGTATCATTTTTAATTGTTTATCTTCTACCACTCCGTCCGAATCAACCATTATAAAATTATTGGACGGACTGAGTCTGGAATGTCATTATGTTCCGGACAAAAAAATTCATACTTTTGATGAAATTGTCTGTAAACCTAAAATCTGGACAAAGCCCAAAATAACCAGATATTACAACAGGAAATTGAACAGACGCTGGGGCAGTCAGCTCTAAAGGTCATCAGACATTTTCATACAAGCGGCGGTACTGCCGGATGCTGTTGACTCCGGCATTGAGCCCCACATTGGCCTCTCTTTTCATACAGGCGGCGGTACTGCCGGATAGTATCGCCGCTTGCTTTATAAACACGAGATCATTATCAAATCAGGCTGCAATGTGTCCGTCCCGCACTATGTCGCCTAATACGCAAATACGGCTGATAATAGAACTTCTCTGCCCGGAAAACTGTCTTTTTCAGCCGTTCAGAAATAAAATACCGCAAAGGACACACATTACAACAAATGATGTAAGTTGTTCTAGAACGTGTTAGAAATTGCTTTCTGACAGATGTACGCCACGATTTGTGGGAGATGAAACCATCTTACAGATGATTAGCCAAATAAAGGACGCATAGCGGACTATATAACCTGAATTTGGCTCAAATATACCGCGAAACGGGCGCCCTGATGGCGGGAATGGATTTACAAACACGCTCTAACGGACAACTGGAACAGGAGAACATATGGAATTTTCGGAAGTAATAAACTACATTTTGTATACCATTTTAACGGTAATTCTGCCTGTGGCAGCCAAATACACCGTAGAACTCATTAAAGCAAAGATAAAAGAAAGCACCGTTATAGCAAATGCGGCTAAAAATGAAGAGCAATGTAAAATTGTAAAAAATGCCTTGACGGAAGTGATGGATGCTGTGCTGTATGTAAATCAGACCTATACCGATTCCCTGAAAGCCAACGGCAAATTTGACGAATCGGCACAAAAAGAAGCTTTTCAGAAAGCTTATTCCAAAGCCCTGAGTATGATTTCCGAGGAAGCAAAGTATAGGATCGAACAGCTTTATGGCTCTTTCGACCAATGGCTGAAATTTAAAATCGAATCCTCCGTCAACGCTTCTCACAAATTGTCCGTACCTCTTGCGGCAGAGTCACAAAAAAGCATTGACCCCCGCAGCGCCGGCCGGCTGTCCACGCAGGCACAGCCGCTTGACTCATTGCACGCAAAGATAAAGAAAGGCTGAGACGAACGATGAATGAAATACTACAATTAACGGAACTGGATTTCTCGTATGTGTTTCTCTCCGTATTTATAATCCTTGCCGGAATGAAAGCAATCATCTCTTTATTTGAATGGATGGTTAGAAAAATCGGGCTGGAAACAAAATGGATGCGGAAGAAACGCGAAGATCATGAACTGCTGATCCGAACCTCACAGTCCCTGTCCTCTTTACAAGAGAAGCACGAAAGGGACGTAGAACGTTCCGACAGCCGCGACGAAGAAATCTCAAGTGATATAAAGAAGCTTACCCGGATGTTTGTAGACAAAGAAATAGATGATATGCGCTGGGAAATCAATAACTTCGCCACAAACGTGTCTGAGGGGAAGCCATGTAACAAAGACAGTTTTACGCATTGCATCCACATCTTTGAAAAATACGAGAAGATCTTAGAAGAAAACGGGCTTGAAAACGGTGAAGTAGAACTGTCAATGGAACTTATCAATGATGCATATAAAAAGAAAATGACGGAAGGGTTTATTTAGGCAGCGCTTCTCTCTTTTCAGAATATTTTAATCCGGAATATTCTATTACAAAAGCCCTTCGCAGTATCGCGAAGGGCTGTATATTAAAATAACTTAGACATGTTTTAAGCAACCTTACTCTTTGCAAGCTCTGCCAAGGTCTTGAAACCATCGGCATCATTCACTGCCATCTCTGCCAGCATCTTTCTATTCACGTCCACACCCGCCAATTTCAAACCGTACATAAATTTGCTGTAGGAAAGACCATTTAATCTTGCCGCCGCATTGATACGAGCGATCCACAGCTGTCTAAACTGACGCTTTCTCTCTTTTCTTCCTGCATAGGAGCTTGCCAAAGCTCTCATAACCGACTGCTTTGCTACTCTATACTGTTTGCTTCTTGCTCCTCTATAACCTTTTGCAAGCTTCAATATTCTATTATGTTTCTTTCTGGCATTCATGCCGCCTTTAATTCTTGCCATGTCTTATTTCCTCCTCACCTGACTTATAAATAGGGTAAAATCTTCTTCATATTCTTTACATTTGTTGCATCGGTCATAGCAGGCTTTCTGAGATTACGCTTATTCTTTGCAGTCTTCTTGGTTAAGATATGGCGCTTATAAGCCTTACTTCTCTTTAATTTACCAGTTCCTGTTACTTTAAAACGCTTTGCAGCTGATCTGCTTGTCTTCATTTTGGGCATAACGGTTTCCTCCTAAACTTTAATTAAATTTATCTTAACTTTCGGCGATTAACGCTTTTCAGTTAAAAACATTGTCATGCTTCTGCCTTCCACCTTAGGAGCCTTCTCCACCACAGAAATATCGGACAGGCTTTCAGCAAAATCATCCAAAATGTGTTTGCTGTTATTCATATGTGCCATTTCACGGCCGCGGAAACGAAGCGTCACTTTCACCTTGTCTCCCTTGGACAAGAATTTTCTTGCAGAATTAACCTTGGTATTAAGATCGTTAGTGTCGATATTGGGAGACAGACGAATCTCTTTGATTTCAATAGTCTTCTGCTTCTTTTTGGCTTCCTTTTCCTTTCTGACCTGTTCATACTTAAACTTGCCATAGTCAACAATTTTACATACGGGGGGCTTTGCAGTAGGCGCAATCTTTACCAGATCCAGCTCTGCCTCCTCAGCCAGCCTCATTGCTTCCCTGACGGGCACAATGCCAAGCTGTTCACCGTTCACCCCAATCAAACGTACTTCTTTGTCTCTAATCTGTTCGTTAATCATTAAATCACTAATGGCCGTATACCTCCATGCATAAGAAAATTTTAATTAAAAAGGTGGATAGCATAACTATCCACCTGATTTCACTCTTTGCAGACCGCACCGTATTATATCCGAAGCGCAGTTTATAAAATGTGAACACTTACCAGCCCGATCGCCGTAAGGTGAGAGTGGATACTCTGCTTGCTATCTGTGTTCTTCACACGTTAAATAGATTACCACAGGAAAACCTATTTGTCAATACATAATTTTACTTTTCTAACCCGCCTATAGGTCGGTAAATGTCGCACAGGCGGTTCCGCTACAGTCACATGCGCCGCACCCACAGATATCCACATGTCCTGCGGTACACTTGTAGTCGCTGTTGTATTCACATTTTCCCGCTTTACAGTCAATGCTGATGGTATTGCAGGGATGAGAGGTTGAATTTTTAAAGGTATCCTGCCCCTCTCTTCTGGGGACAAAGCTCTCACAGCAGGTTTCGTCACAGCTGCTGGCATGCCTGCCTCCGACCATAATATCACCCTTGCAGCACAAATGCTGGTCATTGTAGGTACAATTCTCAACGGAACATTTCAATTCTGCCATTTTGTTTCCTCCTTTTCCACTCCGAATCTACCGCTTTCTTCCATATCCTGCAGAAGCGCTGCTTAAACGGCTGACCGGTCGAAACACCTGCCGGCTCAGAATATCCGTAACTTCAAATATGGCTTCCGGTAAATATGATATTTCGATAGATATTCATTAAAAATTCCTATTAACGTTTCTTTTTTCGGAATTTCATTCCATACAAACGGTCCTTAACAGACCTGAAATTAGTATGGCTTTTTCGGAAAAAACTATTCTGTGCAGCTTTTATGCCAATCATGCAAATTATAGTATATTTTGGTGTAAAATCTTACCTTTTATTTTTAAAGTTATAAATAATCCGGAATCTCAAGGTTGAAGCGCTGCTGCAAGATCAGAGCTTCCTTCTGGCTGTTAAGAATTTCCTGCATTCTATGTTCCTGTCGGACATTTTTCTGAAACCACAGATTTAAGCATACCCCTATCATAAGAACGGCCAAAACCATGCAGTCGGCTGCATGAGGGAGTTCCCTGTGAAACGCCGGAGAAAGAGGAAAGACACGGTTCCTATTTTCCGGATGATTTCTGGTCTTCCTGAACCTCTTCCTTCCGAATTTCCTTTGTACGGATTTCCTCACAGATCTGATCCATGAATTGTGCCAGAGGCTTCTGCCCTTCGTCTCCTGCAAAACGGCTCCTGACAGATACAAGCCCTGCCTCCGCCTCCTGCTCGCCTACCACCAGCATATAAGGCACCTTTGCCAATCTGGTCTCACGGATCTTAAATCCGATCTTCTCGGAGCGGTTGTCTACCGTTACATCCACTCCCCGCTCCTTCAACTGTTTCCTCACGGATTCCGCGTAATCCGCATATTTCTCGGAAATGGGCAGGACACGCACCTGCTCGGGGCACAGCCATGTGGGGAATTTGCCCGCATATTTCTCAATCAGCCATGCCAGAGTCCTCTCATAGCATCCGATGGATGTTCTATGGATGATATAAGGGCGCACCTTGTCACCGTTCTGATCGATAAAATACATATCGAACTGCTCCGCCAGCAAGGCATCCCACTGAATGGTTATCATGGTATCGTCCTTGCCGTATACGTTTCTGGCATTGATATCCACTTTAGGCCCGTAGAAAGCGGCCTCACCCACATCCTCCACGTAATTGATATGCAGTTCATCCAAAATATTCCGCATATGCTGCTGGGTTTCCTCCCAGACCTCCGGTTCACCGATATATTTCTCACGGTTATCGGGATCCCATTTGGAAAGATGATAGGTTACATCTTCCTCCACGCCCAGCGTCTGAAGGCAATACTTTGCCAGCGCCAGACATCCCTTAAACTCCTCCACCATCTGGTCAGGCCGGACAATCAGGTGTCCCTCGGAAATCGTAAACTGTCTCACACGGGTCAAGCCGTGCATCTCTCCGGAGTCCTCGGAACGGAACAGCGTAGAAGTCTCTCCCATACGGATGGGCAGATCACGGTAGGAATGCTGTTCATTCTTGTATACATAGTACTGGAACGGGCATGTCATAGGGCGGAGCGCAAATACTTCCTTGTCCGTTTCCTCATCGCCCAACACAAACATACCCTCTTTATAATGATCCCAGTGGCCGGAAATTTTATACAGATCGGATTTCGCCATAAGGGGTGTGCGGGTTCTTACATAGCCCCACTCGTTCTCTTCCAGATCCTCAATCCATCTCTGGAGCTTCATAATCATTTTGGTTCCCTTAGGAGTAAACAAGGGCAGTCCCTGACCGATTACATCGACAGTGGTAAACAGTCCCATCTCCCGCCCCAGCTTATTGTGGTCGCGGCGTTTTGCATCTTCCATTCTCTCAAGGTGCTCCGCCAGCTCCTCTTTTTTACTGTATGCGGTTCCGTAGATACGCTGCAGGCGCGCCTTATCGGAATCCCCGCGCCAGTATGCCATGGAGGAGGAAATCAATTTAAACGCCTTGATGGACTTTGTGCTCATGAGATGGGGACCGGCACAGAGATCCACAAATTCACCCTGACTATAGAAGGAAATCTCCGCATCCTCGGGCAGATCACGGATCAATTCCACCTTATACGGCTCACCCTTCTCCTCCATAAACCGGATTGCCTCTTCTCTGGGCATGGTAAATTTCTCCAGCTTCGCACCTTGCTTGATGATCTTCTTCATCTCCGCCTCCAGCGCGTCCAAGTCCTCTCTGGAAAAAGCTTCATGGTCAAAATCATAGTAAAAACCGGTGTCGATGCTGGGGCCGATGGCCAGCTTGGCCTCGGGGAAAAGGTGCTTCACCGCCTCCGCCAGCACATGGGAAGCGGTATGGCGGATCGCCGCCAGCCCTTCCGGATCACTGGCCGTACAAATACTTAATTCACAGTCCTTATCCAGAACAGTCCTCAGGTCTGCCACTTGGCCGTCCACTTTACCGCAGCAGGCTGCCCTCGCCAGTCCCTCGCTGATATCCAGCGCAATCTCATACACACTCTTACTTTCCGCATACTCCTTTACGGAGCCGTCTTTTAATGTAATCTTCATCATTATAATTTTCCTCCTGCTTTCGGTTCCTATGAGCCTGTTTCTTTGGCTCAGCTTTTTCATAGATTACTTTGCACCATAGCGCACTCCGGCTCAGCAATGTTCTGCCTCACGGGCATCCGGCAAAGCATCACCGGGCATATGTCCGTTGACAAGGCGCCGAAGCAAACCGGCTCGGCATCATGGCTGCGCAGAGCCGCCGGAAGCTTTCACTCCGGGACGGTTCTGACACAAAAAAGCCCCTTGCAACTTTCATTGCAAGGGACGCATACAATTCAAATGGTTACACGCGGTTCCACCCTTGTTGCAGATGATTGTCCCGACAACCAGTCTGCCACCTTCATTGCTTATAACGGAAGCTGCCGGGCCGTATTAGAGCCACTCGGAGATGGTCTTCACATAGCATCCTGCAAAACCGCTCTCAGCGCCGCTTCACTCTGCCGTAAAACGGGCGGTTCTCTCTGCTGCCCTCTGCCAAGCTACTGTTCTCGTCATCGTTTTCAAGTTCATCATAGTACTTTTTTTCTAAAATGTAAAGAGTTTTTATTGAGATTTTTTGCTGCTCCGCTCAACGGAATCTCAAATCTGTGCGGAAAATGAACCGCCATCATGACCCTTTATTCACTGCCGATCACTCCTGCAATACATGCCTCCACCTCGTCCCGGCTTATCCCAAGTGAAACAGCCAGTTCCCCGTACAGATTTTCCTCCGCCAGATGAAAATATTTGGCATCCACGGCAGTAACCTTCCTTCCGGCCTGAATACGCTTCTGCTTTCTAAGGTAAATCGTTTTAAGCACCCTCACCAGCTCCTCACAGCTGTTTGCTTTGATACATTCCTTATAGGCCTGCTCGGAGAGCTTGTCATCGGTGAACGTCAAAAGAGGAATATCCGATATATGACCGATCAAATCCCTTGCCTCTTCCGGCTGCATCACTTTGCGCATGGAGTCCTTCGCGGAATCCACCGGTATATAAACCGTACTTCCCGACAAATACTTGGGTTTTAGTATATAGTATTTCCGTTCCTTGTCCACACCTGTAATATCCAGTGTGGTAATATCTTCCACACTACATACACCCTTATTGCCACATACTACATATTCACCAATTTTAAACACAAACTTCTCCTTTCTGCCGCAGAACAGGCTTTAGTGTTTCTACTTATTGTTATACCCTTATTTTAACAGAATAAACTTCAAATTGTCAAAATATTATAAGGCATTTTAAAAATTTTGTGAAAAAAGCTCATGAAAAAAGAGTGGCAGTTTGTGTATTTTGCCACTCTGAATTCTCTAATCTATCACTTTAATACTCTCGATCACCGGCTGGTTCTCCGCAGCCACCGTACCGTTTCTGTCTGTCACGGGAGTCGCCTCACAAATAGCATCCACTACCTCCATCCCCTCCGTCACATAGCCGAAGCAGGCATACTGTCCGTCCAGATAGGTACTGTCCTCATGGACGATAAAAAACTGAGAGCTGGCGCTGTCCATTAATTGGGAACGTGCCATGGAAATGGCGCCTCTTGTATGGGATAAGCTGTTTTCCACTCCGTTGGCAGAAAATTCGCCTTTAATATCCTGATCGGAACCACCTGTGCCGTTTCCCAAAGGATCACCGCCCTGAATCATAAAACCGCTGATAATACGGTGGAAAGTCAATCCGTCATAAAAGCCGTCACCGGAAAGCTTTAGAAAATTTTCTACCGTGATAGGAGCCGCATCACCATTTAATTCTACGGAGATCGTTCCGTAATCCTTGACGGTAATCTCCACATGATGCAATCCGGAGGAATCTATAGTCTGTCCACCCGAATTATCCTCATTCCCTTGGGAATCCGACCCATCCACGCTGCTTCCCTGTGCTCCGGAAGCATCCTGCCCTTCCGTCCCGCAAGCCGACAAGGCAATCACCATAAATGCTGCCATTGCCCATTTCAAAAACTTTTTCATAATAAACCTCCGTTTTCTCTGTTTCTGCGCTGTCTTCCTCATGTCTGTGGCACTGCGGCAACGCTGTATGGCTTTTCAGTCCGCAGGTACTTTTTCGTCTATTCTTTCAACAATACATCCGCCCTTTGACGTTTTCGATTGATTTTGTCCTGATACATGGCTTTATCGGCAAGCTCACAGCAGGCTTCTATCGACAAAGGATCGTCCTCCGTGCTCATGGCATAGCCGATGCTCACCCCCAAGGGGTAACGAATATGCTGCCTGTCGATTTTCTCTGCCAAGATCCTGTCAATGGCATCCCTGAGCCCTTCCCAGTGTTTGCGCTGGGTATTATGGGATAGCAGCAAAAATTCGTCTCCGCCGTAACGCACCAGAAGTTCATTTTTCTCCGTCACATTTCTAAGCACATCCGCAATAATGCACAATGCATGGTTTCCCGCCAAATGTCCAAAATCATCATTCACCTTTTTCAGGCCGTCCATATCCATTATCACTATAGTAAATTCTTTTCCGGATATGTAATCATTTCGAAAACGCTGCAACGCAAAACGATTGTGCAGCCCCGTCATCTGATCCTGCATATGCAGTTCGTCAAGCTTTTGAATGCTGCTGCGCAAAATCATTTGACGGCGCAGATTTTCAATACTGCTGCCTATGCTTTCATGGCAGATACGATAATTATAAATCTCAATGGGGAAATATTCATTTAAGAATACCATGTACCCGAAATCCTGCTCTTTATAATGAATGGGAAGACATATAAGGATATCTCCCTCTTCCGTCTCTGCCGGAAGCAGCTTCTCCACCGGAAACGCCATATTTTTCAGCTGTCCCGTGCGGTCGGATACCCCCGTAACCGTCACCATGGTTCCGTCATAAATTCTGCCTTGCTTCGTCTTCCTTTCGCTTTCCTCGTTCACGATATATTTTAAATCGCTTTGATTCAGACAACAGAAAAAACCGGAACAGCTTATCCCTTCCAGCATTCCTCTGAGATTGTCTGCCAGCTGATCCAGTGATTCCACCTTCTCCAAAGCATTATTATACTGCATCATGCTGCTGACCTGTGTGGCTGCTTCCACTTTGGCAAGTATCAGTTCCTGATATCTTTTGCCATATTCCGCTTCCTCTTGGTTACTGCATCCGCAGCTTGTGCCATAATGCATTTTACATTCATAAAAATTTTCCCTGTTTACTTTCTTTCCCGCCATCATTTCTTCCAGCAGGTCACAGGCCGTTTTCACCGCATCGGCATCCTTACGATCCGCACCGGTAAGCATGGGCCGGAACACGATACTGTTAGTACTGTAGTTCAACGTGCAAAGCAGCATATCCTCCGGAACGCGGAAACCTCTCTCTTCCAATTCCAGACAGAGTCCGATAGCCATCACATCATGGACACAGATTACGGCCTCCGTGTCGTCGATTCCGGCATCTAAAAATTCTTGATACAGCGCACGGCCGTTCTGAACGGATACCTGCCTTTCCATCACACGTCTCTGGTCGGGTACGATCTCTTTCTTGGAAAGCACTTCATAATACGCTTTCTTCATCTGCATGGAAATTACGTCAAGCCCGTCCTGAAGCACAAGGTTAATCCGTGTACAGCCATGCCTGTCAATCAAATGCTCCATAAGCTCGTAGCACGCCCTGTAAGCATTGATGGTCAAAAAAGGGGCGCCATCCGCATCAATATTTATGGTAACAAGAGGAGTTCCCTTCTCTCTAAGCAATTCGGATATACGGTTTGCAAGCTGCTTGCTTCCCAGATTCCCTTCCAGAATACAGCCGTCAAACTTTACATAATTCAACAAATCATAAATGGCACCTTCCCCATGCTCATGCCACGTATCATCATAAAATGCACCATAATTACTGAGCACGTACAATGCATAGCCGCCCTTAGCCTTTAAGATCTGATGGGCGGCTTTAATGATAACCTTCTGACGCTCAAAATTCGATGCATTTATAATCAACGCTATATTCTTTGCTTTTCCCATATTATATGTACTCCTCTAGCAATATACATAAAACATAAGTTTCAGAGAACTTGGCGCATGCCTGCAAGGATAAACTCTGTCGATTTATTAAAAATATCCTGTACATTAGAAACGGCGGGAAAAATTTCCCGCCGGTGGTGATATAAGAGGTATCCTATACCAACCATGTTTCAGTTATCTGTGATTATAATATCACATGTTTTAAAGATATGCAAGTCCTTTTTTACAATTTTTTGAAATTTTTACATCCTCCGGGTTACTGTTCACTTCGTTCACAGCAACCTATGCACAGAAATCGCAAAACAGCGGTTCTGGAATTTCCATATATGCCACCGTAAGCGGAGCAACCCTAAAACACCCGCAAAATGCCGATTCGGCAATATAACCTTAGTCCGGTTTAAACGGGCACATAATCGGATCCATATAGGAAAAGGAGAACGAAAATATATACGCTAGCGTCTCTTTCCGTCTTTGTCAAAGTTTTGTTTCAGAGCTTTTTCCGTCAGGCAAATGGTGAACAACATTAATATGATTTGAACCATACAAAGGATTCCGCCCACGGTTCCCACCATACGCTCACTCTTCCCCGCTATGAAAATCATTACGGCGGCCGATACCGGCAGCAGGGTTAATCCACACACATACCACAGCCTTCCGCAATACTTGTGGGCAAAATCCCATGTGTCCATATTTTTCATGGACATTGTCGTCCTGTAACCGAATAGGGTACTTATTTTTTCAGGTGCTTTCTTCAAAAAGACCCTTCCTATCCCCAGCATGGTTAAGGGAATCAAGATATCCATAATTAACATATAAATCCAAAATCCCATAATAACCTCCATGCCGCAGCTTTGCTGCGACCCACAATCCCATGGAGCTAAAGCTCCGATGAGAAATGCCGTGTTTTCAGGCATTTCTCGGTGTGAGACTTAGAAGTTCTTTGCGAAACAGCCTCTGCTGTGAGCAAAAATTGCTAAAGCAATTAGAACTTCTTCTCACACTATCCCTCCTTACATTCGATACGGCTTCTCCAATCTGTTATGATACCACATCATAGCAAAAATGCCGGCAATGATGGCGGCACATTCCGCCACATCTCGCAGCTGCTCTTCCTTCAGCGGCGGAATTCCCGTATAGCATCCCACAGGCTTCTTGCTCTTAAACTGTGATGCTCCTATTCCAAATCCCCTTTGTGTTTTGATACATTGCATCTGCCCACACAAACAGCAGTCCCGAACCGTTCCCTACTTCAAATAGAATCCCGCCAGCTTCATATCTCTGTCAAATGTCATTGTATAAGTTACACTGACATTTTTATAGGAAACCGTCATCTGTATCATCGCATACTTTTTTCCCATTTGACTGATCTCTATCAAATAACTGTTCCCGATATTGTTCATCTCTCCCCACTCGTCACCGATAAAGAGTTTCATCTGCGCCATATTTTCCTGTGTCATGATCTCACTCATGGGCTCGGAAAGATATGTCCGCATTCCCGATTCGTCTTCCTCATGAAACATTACAAGAATCTGCTCTGCCCTCTCTCTGACCTGCTCCTCGGAGAATATTTTACTGTCGCTTAAATATTTCATCTTGGGCAGCGCCCACCATACCAACAATGCCAGCGCCCCAAGCGCAATCAGTACCGCTGCTATGATTTTGCCACGTTTCGACCGCCTTGCGGCTTTCTGTTCCGCTTCGCTGAAGCTTTCGTTGAATTCCGCTGCCAGCTCTTTCGGCTCACCCATATCACGGATTACCTGCTCCAATGGACTTCCCTCTTCCACTGCCGCCTGTATGTCCGATGTAATCTGCTTTTTGATTTCTTTTTTTCTTCCGCCGGAGCATTTCAAATACTTTGTTACCTGTCCCGCATATTTTTCCGCCTTCATCTCCATGCCTCCTATTTTTATTCCGTTCCGGTTCTTCACTTCCGTTTCATCATTGTTGTCTTTATTTCGATTCCATAATGTTGTCTACTTTTTCGGTAAATCTGTTCCAGAGAATCTGCAGCTGCTCCAGCGTTTCCCTGCCTTCCTCCGTTATACTATAATATTTTCTGGAAACCTCCTTGCCTTTAGGCTCACTCCATTTGCTCACTACCAGTCCGTCGTCCTCCATACGATAAAGAATGGGATACAGTGTCCCTTCCTTTAACAAAAACAAATCATCGCTTTTTTCTCTCAACTCACAGATCAACTGATAACCATACTTTTCCCTCTCGAAAAGAAGCCGTAATACCAGCATTTCCAAAACACCCTTTTTCATCTGTTGTTCGTATTTTTGTTTCAATCTCTATACCTCCTGAGCGGATAATACGGCACCCGCAACTGCTTCATTTGATACGATACAGCCTCTCCAGCCGCTTATGATTCGCTATCAGCCCCATAATCTCCAATGCAAACATCATTATGAAAAGAACAGATGAAAATACAACATCCCTGTAATTTATCACTATCGGGAAAACCGCTTCCGTAAAAGCTACTGCAATTCCAAACATTATGCACGCTTTCCCGTGCATCTTGTTCCACGCTCCCACATCACGCAATTGTTCCGGTTTTAACGGCTTTTCTCCGGTATTCATCACTACGGGAGTTTTACTTTTGCATTGTCGGATTCCTATGATGACAAAAATCAATCCGACTAAAACAGAAAGAACTATATTTATAATATATTCTGCCATTACTTCCTCCTTTTGCTTAAGGGTTCGCCCCTTTTATCCAAGGCTGCCTCCTTGTCTCATCTCTCATGTTTGGAACAAAGCGGAAAGCGCAAACCATTCTTCCCGAAAGCAGTCGGAATCAATACGGAAATGTGAGCGCCAATCCCCCCAGCTCTTATATTTAGTATTACTAAGTACATACTACTACATATTCCCGGATCTGTCAACGAATATCTGCTGAGCAGACCTTAAAACTTTGCTTTTTTAATCGGAGTCCCGTCCATCCTAGAACGTGTTTGATAATTGCTCTCTGACAGATGTGCGTCACAATTTGCGGGAGATTTGACTGCAGCATCCCGACGGAATAAGCCATAAAATATGGCTTTTTCTTGGAACACAAAAAGCAGGAAACTCTTTCATTTCCTGCTTTCGCACTGTCCTAGTATAATCCGCCCTAATTGCCCGTATGTTTGGCGCAGGATAAATTTTCAGTCTGCAAGGCGGCTGAACGAGTCGATGCGGTGGCATCGTCGAGTGAAGCCAACGCAGTCAGGTGGAAATTTAGACCAGCGAAACAT
>CAJUTJ010000179.1 GCA_910589655.1 uncultured Acetatifactor sp.
ATACATTGGCGCAGAATGATTATTTCATATGCAAGGCGGAGGAATGAGGCGTAGCGGTGGCTACGTCGATTGACGACAACGAAGCAGATGAAAAATCAGACAAGCCAAGGTGTCAGTTAATTAATATTCGTTGTACTAGACAATGCCACCGCATTGCCGTCGAAATTTTGCCTGGCTCTAGAGCATGTTTGAAAATTCATTTCCTCCATAATTTACCTTAAACTGTCTTTCATCATAACGATTCTTTTTAAATAACGATTTTTAAAAGGCTGTGCCCCGGAAGCACAGTCTTTTTTATACCATGTAAAAAAGCCGCTTCCTGTCCTGATTCCGGCAGCAAAAGAATCAAATCTGTAAAGCATATTTTGATGATAAAATAAAAAATAATAATCAGGCAAACTTTTTTTCTGTCCGAAACGTTTACTATACAGAAGCTGTCGCAGCATGGTATCCGCCCAACAGGCAGCAAGCTTGCCACCCTATCTTTAATAAGCGGTAAAGACGGCGGCCTCGCAAAATATCGGAGACACATCCGGGAAAGGAGAAGCATTTGCAGGACTATGAACTGATAAAGCGCATTCGTCAGGGCGAAAAGCAATTATTCGGCCGGCTGGTAGAAAAATATTATAACGATGTATTCCGTTATTGCTACTATCAGACGGGAAACGAACACACGGCCTACGACTGCACGCAGGAAACCTTCTATCATTTGATGCGCTTTCTGGAAAATTACAAGGAACGGAAGCATTTTAAATCTTACTTGATTCGGATTGCACTGAATGTATGCAAAGACTATTTCCGTAAAAACAACGCACGCACCAACAAAGAAATTTCTTACAGTCAATGGACCGACAGTCCGGAACAGGAAACATGCCGCGCAAATACTCCCCTTTCCGTCAATGGGCCGGAACAGGATACCCTGATTAAAATTTCGGTGAGGGAGGGGTTAATGCATCTGGCGGAAAATCAAAGGGAGGTCATTGTTCTCTACTATTATCAGGGGTATAAGCTGAGAGAAATTGCCAGCCTCACCGGAGTTCCCCTTTCCACCGTTAAGACCAGACTGTACTCAGGAACGGAAAAGCTCAAGCAATACTTAAAAATGTGAGGGCCGACAAAAATTAAGATTTCTCTCTCGGCGATTTGTGTCTGTGCGCTGCTTGCCGCAAATCGCTTATACACAAAGAGCAGCGCAGAAACGGAGTTATTTATGAAAAGGGATTTGGAATTGGAAGCCTGTTTAAAACAATATACTCCTCCGGATATTAATCCGGATATTCGCACTTACCATATAGAACAGCTCTCCGAAGACATCCGGGAAATGGATTATCTTCCCCGGCAGTCCTTTGCAGGACAGATATTGACACATTTGTCCTATATATCCGGCTGGATCTGGCTGGTGCAGGCGGCCATGCTATGCCTGATATTTTTTTATGTATTCCAAGCCAATTTATTGTTGGTAAATATGCTGCTGTTTTGTTTTGCGCCGGGTTTATCCTTGATTTTGATCTATGAGTTGTCCAAAAGCTTTCGCGTCAGCATCTGGGAAATGGAGGCATCCTGCCGCTATAATTTAGCACAGATCTTTCTCTTCCGGTTATGCATTCTATTTGGCGGAGATTTCATGGTATTGACAGGAGCTCTGGCCGCCTACCGCATGATAGAAGGAGCTTTGTGGGAATTTTGTTTTTATGCGCTGCTGCCCTTCTTCCTGACAAGCGCCGTATCCCTATATCTTCTGCGCCGCATAGGCAGCCGCTGGAACTCTGCCGTCATGGCAGGCGTATCCGTCATGGCAGGCATCTTGGAATTTGGAATCATGTCCTTATCAAGCCAGTGGGTATCCCTAAGCACAGTCTCGCTCACTAAGGTTTTACCGTTCCTCACACTGCTGGCTCTTGTGCCGCTGATATACAATGCCCTAAAGCTTTGCACGGAAATACACTATCTCAATGAAAACAGAAAGGATCGAAATCTATGGAACTTCGAATAGAAAATCTTACCAAACAGTACGGCGCCTTTATTGCCGTAAATGATCTAAGCGCTGTACTCACCTGTGGAGTCTATGGTCTTCTGGGCGCCAACGGAGCCGGAAAAACTACCCTGATGCGCCTCTTGTGCGATATTCAGTCGCCCACTGCGGGAACTGTCAGCTATGACGGGCAAAATATTCGGGAATACGGCGACCGTTACCGCAATATATTGGGCTACCTGCCTCAGGACTTCGGCTATTATCCCGATTTTACCGCCATGAGATTCTTATTATATATGTCCGCTATCAAGGGACTTTCCAAAGGCTATGCCAAACAGCGTTCTCTGGAACTGTTGGACGAAGTGGGACTGCTTTCGGCCAAAGACAAGAAGATTAAAACCTTTTCCGGCGGCATGAAACAACGTCTGGGCATCGCTCAAGCCATGCTCAATGACCCTAAAGTTTTAATCTTAGACGAACCAACCGCCGGGCTGGATCCCAAGGAACGTGTACGCTTCCGCAACCTGATCAGCAGCTTTTCCCGGAATAAGATTGTCCTGCTGTCCACCCATATCGTTTCGGATGTGGAATACATAGCGGGAGATATTCTCGTTATGAAAAAAGGAAACTTTATTCATGAAGGCAGACCCGACGAAATCATACACACCGTGGACGGCAAAGTCTGGGAATGCCGTGTTCCCAACGGTGAAGTCCCCTCTCTGGAAAATAAGCACAATATCGGCAATATGCGTACAGAGGGAGAAAACACAGTATTGCGCATTATCAGTGAGGAGAAGCCTCTGGAAAGCGCCTTGAACGTGGCTCCTAATTTGGAAGATCTATATCTTTATTATTTTAATGACAAAGAAAGTGTGTAAAGATTTTCTAAGCTATCAAAGAGGGGTGCTTACGCACACCTTCTTAGAGGGGTGTTTACGCACCTTCTTAGAGGGGTGTTTACGCACCCTCCTAGAGGGGTGTTTACGCACCTTCTTAATACGCAAGCTATGAAAATCTAAGTTACACACTGGAGAATGCCAAGTGCAGGCATTCTTCTCACGTATTGTTTGTGCCGACTACGCCGGCATGTCTGGAAGTATGAAAAACAAATAAGTAATTTTATATCATAAATGCGCAGAAATGCGCGGAAAGGTGTATCTATAAAATGAGACAACTAATCGGTTTTGAAATAAAGAAAATGCTGCGGAAGCCTTTGGTCTGGGCCGCATTGTTAGGACTTGTCAGCTTTGTAGCCATTATGGAGTACTCTTGGGTAGTACCCGGTTACGCCAGTATTCAAATGGTAGAAAACGGGCAAAAGGTTACGCTGGAAGGCTTTGACGCAATACCTGTAGACAAAGAAATCTGCGCCTTCTATCAGGGTCCGATCACTGACGAGAAGGTACGTACCATTGTGGAAACTTATGACATACCGGATTCTCTCTGGGAAGCAGGGGGCATTGATCCGGACCGTGAATATCATTATGTACACAATTTGTTATATAATACACTCTCCGCCAACGGTTTTGTAAATCCTGACGGAAGCTACAGCGGCAAGACCGTGGAAGAAGCCTTCGGCGATATAGCGCCGGAGCTGATCTTGGGCTATTCTACCGGCTGGGAATGTACTTTGAATGCACTGTTGTACTCTTTTCTGCTCTGGGGATGCATTGTTACCGTTATAATTTCCCCCGTGTTCTCAGAGGAATATACCATTCATATGGATGCCTTGATTCTCACAGGCATTTACGGACGGAAAAAGTGTACTTTGGCCAAAATCATCTCCGCTTTTTTAATCACAATGGCCGGATCCGCACTGCTTCTGGGAATCTGCACCCTGCTGCACCTGACCGTACACGGTACCGCCGGATGGAATTGCTCGGTACAGCTGGGCGAGCTGGGATACTATGACCGGATTCCCTATTCGATGAATTGGCTTCAGGCTTACGGTTTGGCCTGCATCGCATGGTTCGGCGGAATGCTGGTACTGACTTCCATCGTTCTGGTGGTGTCCGCTCTGGGAAAAAGTGCCTTCAGCGCGCTGGTGATTGCCTTTGTAATTTACATCCTTCCTATGTTCCTTCCATGGAACCTGCTTCCGGAATCCGTGGCATTGTGGGGATATCTGCTGCCTGTCAACCAGATGCAGCTTCTAAGGCTGTTTGAATTTGACCTGCTTACAATAGGCAGCATCACCTTCCCGCCGGTGTATCTGGCCGTCCCCGTCACGGTAATTGCACTGGCCGCAGGAATCCTTTGGTCAAAGAAAAGCTTTTCGCAGCATCAAGTGGTGTAGAGGAGCGGACAGTTTAGCAAAATATCCTTGCAATAAACAGACATACATAGCAAGGTACACAAATAATCTCAAAACCGGTAAGAAGAATCTGTCTGCGGATTCTTCTTACCGGAACGTGTTTAAAAGTATATATTTTATAGTGTATATTTAACAATTTGTACTTCTATTCCAGTTCTTCAATCACACATTGGTGCTCTTTCTTATCAATATTGTAACTGATTCCAACAGCAAGAATCTCTTCCACGTGCTCTTTTTTCAATTTCTCGCAATACTCCTTATTTTTGATCTGAGCAATGGCAGCTTCAGGCGTATCACCTGACTTCAGCTCCAAAATGATTCCTGGAATATTTTGCCTCCTTGGATGAAAAATAAAATCAGCAAAACCTTTGCCACTCTTTTCCTCTCGTTCTATTCGATATTTATTCCGCGCGGAGAGATACGCCAGTGTCACCACACAAGATAAACTATTCTCATCATTGTATTTTAAAACAGGCAGCTCACTGTTATGAATGTCGTGCAGATATGCCGCGACAGCATCACCTCGTTTTTGTATTGTTGCGCTCAATATGTCATTAGAATTTCGGACAAGTTCTGCCACACAACCAAAATCATCATCTTCCAGCGCCTCCTCAAATTCCATCATAAGCTCTTTATTGGGGATTCTGAGTTCGCCGTCATGGTAGGACAGCAAACCATAAATAATCATGGCGGCGTATATGTCTTTTCTGTTAGAAGGCTCTTCCTGTCCGGCAGAATACTCCTTTTTTATATCAACCATAACGGAAAAACCGTTTATCAGCTTCACGATATCATCCCGCACTTCTCCCATATTATATTTTAGAAAAGATAGTACTTCATCCGTTTTTCCGGTTCTGGTCCAGTAACTCTGGCAGACGCCGTCCTCCAATGCACACACCACAGACCTTGGATTGTACAGCCGGATGCCGTTCCTTGTCTGATAACCGTTATACCACTCACAGATTTCTTCCATTGTAAGTACCGCCTGCTTTTCACAAAGCGCTCTTGCTTCGCTTTCCGTAAAACCGAAAAACTCTTCAAAAAAGGGATCTTTAAGCATGGTATATTCTTTAAACATGTTTAACGCGGAACCGGCGCTGTATTTTTTTATCGGGAGCACGCCCGTCATATAAGCAAGGGCCACATACGGCCGGTCTTTCAGCAGATTTCTAAGAAATTCTAAAAAATCGCTGTGATGTTCACAAAATAATTCATGGCTGAATATATAATCCCACTCATCAATCATAAATATAAACTGATCCTGTGTTGCCGTGAGCAAATCCGATATTTTACGAAATTTTTTGCCTTTAAGCTCCGGATAAGCTTCTTTTACATCGTCAGCAATTGATTCTTTGATTAATTTTATATATGTTTCATACGTACTGCCATCATCCGGCAGGTCATTTAAGCACAGATGAATCACATTATACTTATTTAGATGATCCTTATATGTTTCACCATTGCTGATTTTAAGGCAATCAAACACTCCCTTGGATCCGCACGCCTTCCCATAATACGCGTCAAGCATATTAAGCACCGAAGTTTTTCCGAATCTGCGGGGCTTTGTAATGCAGATATATCTGTTCATGGTATTGATCCTTGCATTCAGCGTTTCAATAATACCCGTTTTATCTACAAAAAACCGGTCGTGAACCAGCATTTCAAATATCTTGTATGCGGAATCGGTGTTTAAACATACGGCCATAAGCATTCTCCTTTTAAATCATAATGCCAATAGTGGCAGCATCACTGCCGCCACCATACCAGTACTAGTACTTAGATTGATTCATGATTAAATGTATTTATCAAAAATCCGTTTTTCCTCTATAATCAAAACAGATCGCAGGAATTGATTTGAGCCTAACCCTCCTGCTTTGCCGTCTGCTCCTTCGCAGGATCCGTCTTCTTGAACACAAAAAACTTGCTGATAATATAGTTTCCGATCATAACCAGCACGCATACAAATATCTTGGAAGCCCCCTCGTGTATGTGCATAAGATTGACCATCACCACCATCATCACCGCATCCAGCGCCCAAGTGGAAAGCCTGCCCCCGGAGAATTGAAGGAATTCTTTCCAGATATTCGGTTCATGGCTTTTAAATACAAATTTGCGGTTCATAAAATAACCGGTGACAACACCCACCACCCATGAGATGACACCCAGCAAAACATTCTGCCAAACTATTTCCGCATCCAGAAAGGTGTAAGCACATAAAAACCATGCGCCCAATGAAATAATAGTGTTCACCACACCTACAATGAGATATACTATGATCTCCTCGTACTTTACATACAGCTCTCTTATTTTCTCTGCCATTCCAATCCTCATTTCCGCATATTGACATTGTGCATACATGTTCTTTTATCTTACAGTATTTGCCTTTGGACAAAACTTATGTTGTCATTCTACTATAAATTTACCGGATTGGCAAGGTAGAGGATTTTGATTCAGCGATACAACGGGCCATATGCCGCACAGGCACGGTAATCCGCTCCCTCGCTGTCCATTCCGAAGGCATTCCATGCGGCAGGCCGGAAAATCTTTTCCTCCGGCACATTGTGCATACATACCGGGATCCGAAGCATGGAACACATGGTAATTAAATCGGCTCCGATATGGCCGTAGCTGATGGCTCCGTGATTGGCGCCCCAATGATTCATCACCTCATAAGCGGAACGGAAGGCTTCCGTTTTTCCGTCACATCTGGGCGCAAACCATGTACAGGGCCATGTGTAATCCGTCCGTTTCCAGAGCACGTCCGTCACTTCCTCCGGAAGCTTCACCGTCCAGCCCTCCGCAATCTGCATCACCGGGCCAAGACCTTTCACCAGATTTAAGCGTATCATAGTCACCGGCATCTCCGCTTCCGTCACAAAGCGGGAAGAATACCCGCCGCCTCTGAAATAACCGTAGTCGGCAGCATTCCATGTGGCAGCTTCCAGCATGGCGCGACGGTCTTCCTCCGTCACCTCATACCATGGCTTCATCACGGCTCTTCCCTCCGCATCCACAGCCTTCCCGCTGGCGTCCAGACAGGCCGCACCGGAATTAATGAGATGGATAAAGCCGCCCGACTCCTTTGCCACCCCTTCTAATTCATAGCCCGTGGCTTTCTTTACGGCCTCCGGGCTCCAGTAAGTCCGCACATCCGCAAAAATCTGCGCCCGGTTCGTCAAAAGCTTCATAAACAGCATACCCAAGCCATTCAAAATATCATTCTCGGTAGCAAGAATATAAGGCTCTCTGGCGCCGTTCCAGTCGAAAGAGGTATTGAGCAGCGCTTCCCCGAAATCACAGTTGGGATAAAAGTCCGTCCACTGTCTCTGTCCCTGAAATCCTGCGGCAATGGCGTTGTGCCCTGCCATTTCCTCTTCGCATCCCTTGGGAAGTCTGCGGTTTCCGTTCATCAAATCCTTGATGATACACATCATTTTAACCACAAATTTCCAATCCTCTTCCTTCTGCTCCGGACTCTTCTGCACTTCGGGCGGATTCTTGTCGAAGCCTTCCGGACAATGCTCCTTCGTCCACCGATACGCTTTTTGGAATTCCTCTTCGTCATAGATGCCTTCACTCATACGGCGGATAATCTCCACCTCGTCCACGGATTCCACCCGCATTCCAAGGTATTCTTCCATAAATGCCGGATCCATGATGGAACCGCCGATTCCCATGCAGACAGAGCCGATCTGCAGATACGATTTTCCCCGCATCGTTGCCACCGCCACTGCCCCACGGCCGAAGCGCAGAAGCTTTTCCTCCACATCCTCCGGAATACGGGAAGCATCCGCCTCCTGAACGTCATGGCCGTAAATGCCGAAAGCAGGCAGCCCCTTTTGGGCATGGGTGGCCAGCACACTGGCCAGATAGACGGCTCCCGGCCTCTCCGTTCCGTTGAATCCCCACACACCCTTGATGGTATTAGGCGACATATCCATGGTTTCCGCCCCGTAACACCAACAGGGCGTTACCGATAAAGTAATTGCAACCCCCTGACTTTCAAAGTAATCCGCACACAGAGCCGCCTCCGCGGCACATCCGATGGTGGTCGGGGATATTACAACTTTCACAAATTCGCCGTTGGAATAGCGAAGATTCTCCTCAAACAGGGTTTTGGCTCTCTGTGCCATATTCATGGTCTGCTCTTCCAATGAACCCCGGACATCCAGATATCCCCGTCTCCCGTCAATGATAGGCCGGATACCGATTACCGGATATTTTCCAATCAATCTGCTCTCTGCCATTTTTACGCTCCCTCCTTATTCAAAAAATTTTCCACGTCTTCCGACAATCTTAAAAGCTGCTCCACCTCTGCGCGCTGGGCTGAAGTAAGCGCCTGCCATGGGAGCTTTCTGCTGTGTAAGGTACACCCAAGCCCCAGCTTCTGCAGCCCGTACTTTGCATTCACGGGATAATGACTGTTTTCTATCAGCGAGCACATGGTGAGTAAATCCGAAATTCTCTCGGCACAGTCCGATTTTTTGCTGCTATGGTCACAAAGCCATGTGTAAAGCCGTGGATGAAAGTTTGCCATGACACCGCTGTATCCTGAAGCTCCTGCCAGAAGCGACTCATACAGTGTGGCGGTATTGGCATTGTAAAGCTTCATCTCGCTTCCTTTGATGATGCTAAGCTTCTCTCGGATATTCTCTATGTCGCAGCTGGTATCCTTGAGAAAATGAAAACGCCCGCTCTCCGCACAAAACCTGACCACGCTGCCGCTCAAGATTCTCTTGTAGGGATATGGACATTCATAAAATCCCAGCGGAAGCGTTTCCGGCAGTTTGTCCATTATGCTTTCCAACCGCCCCAGCAGCACGTCATCGGACTCTTCCTCCCCTGCCAGCCGGTTGGAAATTAATATCAACGCATCCACACCCGTATCGGCCATGCGCTTCAATTCTTCCGTCTGATCCGCCACGGCATCGGAAATATGCCCCGAGGCAATCACCGGCCTGCCCTTTGCGGCCTTTTTGACAAATGCCGCAATCTTGAGACGTTCTTCCAGCGACAGGGAAAAGACTTCGCTGGACTGGCACACCGCAAACAGCCCGGAACAGCCGTTTTCAAAATACCAATCCGTCAGCCTTTCCAACGCCGCATAGTCCACGTCATTATTTTCGGTAAACGGAGTCAGCATTACCGGCCAGACTCCGTCTGGAAACACATTCTTCATTCTTTCCTCCATTCCGAAGCGTTTTACGCTGAGGAGGCGAGCAAAATATCAGATTTCGCTCTGCCATCATGGAATTTGTGACGCTTCGGCACAAATTATTGGTTGATAAAATTGCTATCAGGCAATTTTTTCAACCTTATACCTCCCTGTGCGCTTAAAGAGGGGGGTTTACACACCCTCTTGCGTACATACCAATCAATAGTTGAATACGCATTTTTATTCAACCTTCCAGACATGTAAGTCCTTTCCCTTACCAAATCGTTCTATCAGCTCCGGCGCCTCAAACAGTCCGTATGGCTCCACCTGATAGTCCGGCTCAAATAGCTCACCCGTGGTTCGAAATACGGCATCGTTTGTGACATCCGGCTTTCCTCCCTTGAAATGAAAGGGCCCGAACAGATTTCTCAGCGAACCTTGCAGTTCGATTTCTATCTCGTTATCTCCTTCACGGAGCAGTTCCGTGATATCTACGTCGGCCAGCGTGGGCCAAGGCACTTCACAGGGAACCTGATTCACGTATACTGTCGCACAGGTCCCACGGTATTCCCCGATGCGCAGCAGAATCCGGCTTTCCGGAATTGATTTTTCCCCGCTGTCCCAAGGTAGCAAATACCGATAAACCACACTGTCCCCGTAGTGGAAAAGGCCTTGCTCCGTCCAGCTTCCCGCTTTCAGCTTACGGGGAGGAGCCGTTATCCGTCTGCTCCCGTCCACTCCGAACTCACCGCACAGATAACAGTTTTCCAGCTCCGATGCATTGGTGTACGGCGTTTTCAGCAAAAGCGTATTGAGTCCGGTCTTCATACCGGTAAGGGCGATACATTCTATATCCTTGTCAAAAAGGAATCCGTCCGCCTTTCCTTCCGCTTTTATTTCATTTAATAATATTTCAAACCGCTCCGGATGCTCTATGGCAAGCCATATTTTTCCCATGGGCAGTTCCGCTGCTTCAAAGGTAAATTTCAGAGAAACCTCCTCCCCGTCCTTAGGGTGGGGGATGTGTACCCAGCGGTAGCGCTGTTCCATCCCGTTTGCCGCAACGGACCGCATTCCCAGCTCCTTACGGATGGCCTCTTGTGCTTCCCACACCGGAAGAGGTCCTGACCATTTCCCTTTTAAAGCATAGCGGCAGCTATCCAGAGTCAGCGTATTCCTGCCCTTGCATGAAATTTCCGTCTCCCAAGGCAGCTGACGAATTACCCGCTCCTTTGGCAGATCCGGTATTCGTTGCCGGAGTATCCCCGTTTCCCGTTTATATAGGCCGGATAGCTCCGAAGCTCCCGGAAAAACACCTGCCGTTTTCTCATTACCGGCTTCTCCGGAAATATAAAAGAGTTTCGAGTCCTGTGCCCCAAGCGCCGTATAGAAAGAAGTTATGGAACAATTCCCCGTCCCGGCCGTTCTGCTCTCCTTCTCCCGCATACTGCCGTCCAGAGGATTCCACTCCTCCACCCCACACCTTTGGGGCACCGTAATTACCAATCGGCATGATTCTTCTGTGTCACAGTTGACCACAAAAAGCAGCTGCCCCATGGGCAGATATTTCTGCAAAGCAATGCATTTGCACTCTTCCTCCCCTTGGGCATTTTGTATGTACAGCGTCCTCACTCCTGCCTTCTCCAGTTCTCCCAGCAATTCCTCCGTGTTTGCTACGCTGACACAATTGGGAGAAGAGAGAAGCTTTTCGGGCAGATCACTTTGCTGTCCTTCAATTTCCGTGAAACAGGGCTGCATCACAAACAGCCGTCCGCCATGCCCTGCAAACTCCGCCAGAAGCTGACACGTGCCGGACAGCATGGTTTGAATAGGCGGAATCACGACTGTCGTATACCGCATTTCTCCGACCCTAAGGGTTTCTCCCTCCACCGCTCCGTACTTTGACAGCAATATCTCGTCTCCCAGATCCGGATCAAGATGACGGCGGCAAAGTGTCTCCAGCAAGGAATTTAAAGCATTTCCTATTTCATTTATCTTGGGCACATCTCTCTCAAACCTGCGCACCGGATTTCCGTAGGGGCTGGCTCCCAACAGGCTCCATGCCGTTGCGGCCGGATGAAGCACCAATATCCGCTGCCCCGGATTTCCCTCCTCCAGCGCAGCGCCCAGACGGGCAAAATAGTCCTCTACAATATGTGCTTTTTCCCACCATGGTATATTGTAGCCGAAGCCGGGAGGGCAGTCTCTCTTTCTGCAGCCTGCCAAGGAGTAGTAGGCCAGATGCTGGCATCTTCTGTTAACGCCCAGCGCATACTGCCAGTCGCCGATTCTCCGCTGTCCCTCAAAGGTAAAATCCCATCCGGTGACCCCGTAGGTCTCCGACAGCACTGTTCTCCGCCCCAGCTGATGTGCCACGCTTGTGCACTGCTTGACCGTGAGATATTCCTCTGTCTTCTCCTGTAAAATGTCAATGCCCGGAATGTCCTCATATTCATACAAGGGCATCACCGCGCCGCTGACGCGGGTGGAAAGCCCCAGCTTATCCTCCTGCAGAAAATGCCCTGTCATTGCCAAACGGTGCTCTTTGCACCACCTGCCGATGGTTCCCGCATATGTCTCGCTGTAGCGCAAAGTGATAATATGCCAATAGTCGTGCCGGATTTTCCTGCTATGTTTTCCCTCGAAATAGAAATATGGAAGCAGTTCAACGGGATCATACCCTTTTTTCTCCCGAAAATAATCTTCCAGTCCATATGTCCACGGAATCCAGCTTCTGTCCGTTCCGAAAGCAGAATGAGTATCCGCAAGGCTGGGCTCGTCCGTAAACACACCGGGAATGGTCTTTCCGAATTCCTCACCGAAACGCCGGAAATACTTTTCATGGGTGAGCTTAATAAACCGTTCCACCGTATCCGGATTCAGATTGTCCGGCGGCGTCTCTCCGTTAAACCATTGGCTTCCCGCACTGACCGATACCCGGAATACCAAATATACCTCTTCCGCATCCGGAGGAAGGTTCCCCCATCCGCCGTCCTCTTCCATGATGAAATCTTTTTCCCGATGACCCGCTTCTTCTCGTGAAAGGCGTTTCAGGCGATACAGCCGATCTCACTTTACCACGGCGGCAAAGAGAGCCGTCATACCCTTCTCCTGCCAAATCCTGTCGTGAACCTCCCTGCATACCTGCAATGTCAGACCTTTGAGCCGATACTCGTCCCCGCCTGCGGGCACGCTGCCGCCCCCATGTCCCGAGGGCCATCTGTCCTCATCATAGATCCATGCATGCATCCCCAGCTTCTTAGCCTCGTCCACCGCGGCATCCACACAGGCAAACCATTTTTCCCCCAGATATTCCGTCTCCAAGCCTTCCCGGGAATGCATAAAGAAGCCCCCGATGCCCTGTCTGTGAAACTGTCTGATCTGTTCTCTGATTTCTTCCGGTTCCAGACTGCCGTTCCACGCCCAGAAAGGAATTCCTCTATACTTGGATGGGGGATTTTTAAATGTTTCCCGCAGCTCTTCCAAAGTTTTCTTCATTAATCTTCCTCTATGTCAAAACTTACATACACAATTTTCTCTCGTTTCCATGTATAAGTAATCATTACTTTATTCTTATCATTACAGATAACTGCCGGATAACAGTAATCCCCTCTTTGATCCTCCAACACTTTAATGATTCGGAAAGTCTCCCCGTTGTCCTCGGACAGAGCCACTGCAAGAGGGGTTCTGGGTCCTTTGTAATAGCCGGGCAGGTTCTCCCTCGGATTATACACTAAAATCAATCTGCCGTCCCCAAGCTTCACAAGATCTATTCCGCTGTTATTATTCGGAAGCCCCGTATCATATGCCAGACTCCATGTCTTTCCTCCGTCAAGGGAGTCGCTGCGGAAAATTCTGGAGCTGCTGCTTCTGCACAGCATATGGACATTATGCTGCGCGTCCTCCCAGAGAGCAGGCTGGATAATGCCCTTACCATAAATATAATGCTTATTATATGGTCTGTCTATCATTTGCACGTTATGGACGCCTTTCTCCGTAATCGCCACACGCCGGAGAGGAATCAGCCCGCTCATCGTCCATGAGCGGCAATCGTCCTTTGAGATATCCACAAAGGCATCCCATAATTCACCCTCCAGAGATGCCGGCGCCAGAACCGTACCGTCACTGAGGCGGATGGGCTTGTTTTTCACAGGCCCCCTTCCCCCTTGCCCCTCTTCCGTAAGCGCCTGCGGAGCGGAAAAGCTTCTTCCTTCGTCCTTGCTCTCCATATAGTAAGTCACCCATTCCGGAATCGTTTTTCCCACTTTGTAAAACAACAGAATCGTGCCGTCCTCCCGCCGGAACAAAACGGGGTTCCACATAGCGATTCCCCGCCGGGACGCCACTCTCACCGGCTGCTCCCAGACACCGTTTACCCGGAGAGCCGTCCATATATCCACATCCGGATTTTTCTCCCAGGAACCGCCGAACCAAGCTGCCAGTATACTGCCGTCATGAAGCTCCAAAAGCGTGGAGGCATGGGCGCTGTCAAAGGGTTTCTCGTCATCCGTTATAAATTCCTGAACATAATTTGTAATTTTCATTCGAAAGTACCTTTCTTCCTGTCTTCCGCACATGCCCGTATCGTCTGCAAACATTTTCCGGAGAATACCGTTATCCCATTCTGCCGTATCATATTTTACCGCAAACCGGCCTGTGCACTGCCGTATTTCCGGCCCGCAAGTTTTATCAAGGCGGACAGGGATTTCATATCCCCGTCCGCCCCTCTCATTCGCCACATTGCAGTGTTTGTTTTTATTGAAGCGCCGCTGCCGCGCGAGCCTCCGCATCATTCCAAATCTGCTCCAGCTCTCTTACGCCCTTTTCCTCGGCCTTTTGGATGAGTTTGTCCCAATCGGCAATATCGGCGTTGCCCATAATGTACTTATCATACTCCTGTGCAAAGAAGGTATCCAGATCCGTGGTAATCTCCGATATACGCTCTGATTCCTCTGCGGTAAAGGAGGGACTCATATGAGGCTGTACATAAGCCTCATCCGCCGCAATGATCTCCCAGTATTCGTCGGAAACTTCCGTCCAGCTTCCCGTAATCTTCTGAATCTCAAATTGGGTCTTGGTATTGCATGCCCAGAGACACCAGTCAAGCTTTGTGATTCCCAAGTTGGAATAAGCCGCATAATAATCGGAAGGAGACGCATCTTTAAACTGCATGATATATTCCGGAATAAACTCGGGTTCCCCTTCCGCATTGTATTGGAAAGATAAACCTTCCACGCCATAATTGGTTATATCGGAACCTTCCTGAGAATACATCCAGTCAATAAACTTGATAAGCTCTTCTTTATTTTCTGCCTTGGCATTTACCGCAAAGAGCTTACCGAAGGTGGTTCCGAAGGCAACCGCTCTTCTCTGCCCAAAGCTGTTTTCAGGAATGGGAATTACCTGAAAAGTGGCATTTTCCAGCCCTTCAATTTTCCGCAGCTCGTTGGTGTAGTTCTGTCCGAAACCGCTGTTGTCAAGGAAGAAGAAAGACTTGCCGCTGGAAGCGTTGGTGGCCATTGAGTTGGCATCCGTTGTAGCATACTCGGGATCCAGAACCCCCATTTCATACGCTTTATTCAGATAAGTCAAAACGGCCTTAAACTCTTCGGCTGCAGGACCATAGACATACTGTCCCTTATCCGCATCCCAGTACATTCCCTGACCGCGGCCGTTGTCGCCATGTCCGCAGCCCAGCATATATGCCGTAGTTTTAAGCAGCTGGCCGGTTCCCTGTCTACATGCCCAAGGAATGCTGTCGGGATAAATCTCTTTTAATTTTGCAAGGGCTTCCAACAGCTCGTCAAACGTATTGGGGATGGGAATGTTATTCTCCTCCAGCAGATCCGTGCGGATAACGGGGCCTGTGCCGTTGGCTGTCTCCTCACGGGCGATTCCCGGAAATACATACATTTCTCCGTCCACCATATACCGCTGCATCTCAGGGTACTGCTGCCAGAATTTATAGAAATTAGGCATGGTTTCTTCATTGATATACTGGCTCAAGGGCTCGAAAATACCCTCGTCGGCATAGTCCGTAATATCCGTGTAGCTGCGCAGATACACAATATCCGGGAAATTATTGGTAGAAAGCGCAATATTTTTCTTGTCGTCATAGCTGCTCTGAGGTACGATTTCAAGCTTTATCCGCACATTGGTCTTATTAAATATTTCATCATGTGCCGGAGTATCATTTGCCAAAGGCTGATTCGCGTTATCCATCAGCATAATGCGTACCTCAATGGGTGTCTCGCTGACCCATGAGGGGTGTTCATTCTCTTGGGGAGTCTGCTCCGAACCGACACTGCTGTCCGCAACAGAGGAACCCGGCTGTGAGGATGCTTCCCCGGAAGATGTGTTTCCTTGTTCTCCTGATGCACATCCCGCCAAAAGGGATGCGCTCATTGCCGCAACCGCCAGCAATGCAGTCGCCTTTTTCAGTAATGACTTTTTCATGTAACCTCTCCTTTTCTTTGGTCTTTTTATCCCTTAACTGCTCCTACCATAACCCCTTTTGTAAAATACTTCTGTAAAAGAGGATATACCAGCAGAATCGGTACAATGGAAATAATAATAACTGCATATTTGTAGTTGGTGGCAATCACGTTGACGGTTCCGGCAATCTCTCCCGCCATATCTCCCTGAACGACAATATCACGCATCAGAACCTGCACCGGATATTTCTCCTGATCGTTGAGGTATATCATTGCCGGAAAATAGCTGTTCCAGTGGTGTACCGCATAAAACAATGTCATTGTCGCCAAAATAGGTTTGGACAGCGGCAGCACAATTTTCGTAAAACTGGTAATATCGTTTGCTCCGTCCAGATACGCCGATTCCACCAGCGAATCAGGTATGGCCTGAAACGAGGTCCGCATTACCACCATATTGTAGGTGCTGATGGCAGGCGGTAAAACAATGGCCCACATAGTATTAATCAATTTCAGATTATTAATTACCAGATACGTAGGAATCAATCCGCCATTTACAAACATGGTAATCATAATCAACACCGTAAAAACGGAACGCCCGTAAAAGTCCTTCCGGGATAGGGGATACGCACACAGGGAAGTGCACACCAGACAGATTAGCGTTCCCAGACCCGTATACAGCAGCGTGTTCCGGTATCCGGTCCATATCCTCGCATTTGCGAAAACCGCCTTGTATGCGTCAAAGTTGATACCCCGGGGAATAAAATTAACCATCCCCTGATTGATAAACTGTGACGAACTGATGGAAACAATAAATACATAATACATTGGGTAAAACATGATGAATCCCACAACTGCCAGCAGCAGGTAATTCATCAGGTCAAACATTTTGCTGCCCATGCCTTGGGGCTTTTTGCTTTTTATCCTTTTTGCCATATTAATAACCATGCCTTTCCGTAACCTGCAAACTTTTGACTCTTTTCTCTATATTTCTTTACTCTGCATCTCTTTTTTCAGCTTCCTTTTTATCGGCTTCTCTTTTTCAGCTTCTTTTTTCTCCGCTTCTCTTTTTCAGCTTCTTTTTCTCGACTTCTCTTTTTTATCTTCCTTTTTCTCCGCTTCTCTTTTTAGCTTCTTTTTATCAGCTTCTCTTTTTAGCTTCCTTTTTATCAGCTTCTCTTTTTTAGCTTCCTTTTTCTCAGCTTCTCTTTTTCAGCTTCCTTTTCATAGCTTCTCTTTTTTAGCTTCTTTTTCTCCGTTTCTCTTTTTCAGCTTCCTTTTCTCCGTTTCTCTTTTTCAGCTTCCTTTTCTCAGCTTCTCTTTTCAGCTTCCTTTTCTCCGTTTCTCTTTTTCAGCTTCCTTTTCTCAGCTTCTTTTTTCTGTTCTTCCTTTATATAAATCCGCTTACCACAAACTGTTTTCGCTCAGCTTCTTCGTAATCGTATTGGAACATATCAAAAGCAGCACGCCCACTACGGACTGGAACAGCCCCACTGCCGTGGAATAGCTGAAATCATTGTTTAAAATACCTCTTCTGTATACATAGGAAGAAATAACATCCGCCGTTTCATAGGTAGAACCGTTATAGAGGAGAATAATCTTTTCATATCCCAGAGACATCAGCTTGCCCAGCTGCATAATCAACATAATGGATATGGTTGGCGCAATGGAAGGGAGCGTCACATACCGAATCTTCTGAAAGCGGTTAGCGCCGTCTATCATAGCCGCTTCCAAAACCTCCTGATCTACGGCCGTCAATGCGGAAAGATAAATGATGGAGGTCCATCCGCAGGTCTGCCAGATTCCGCTGGCGGTAAACACGGTCCGGAACCACTCGGGCATCAGCATAAACTGTATCTTATCAAAGCCCAGAAAAGCTACGAAACGATTAATAATACCGTCCAGTGAGAGAAAATTCATCACCATACCGCAAACCACAACGGTAGAAATAAAGTGAGGCAGGTAACTGACGCTTTGAATAATTCGTTTAAATCCGGAACTCGACACCTCGTTCAGCATCAACGCTAATGCAATAGGAATGGGGAATCCCCATAGCAAACCGTAAATGTTTAATAGCAGCGTATTACGAACCAGCTTCCAAAAGTATTCGTCCGTCAAAAACTTTTCAAACCATTTAAATCCCACCCAAGGGCTTCCCCATACACCTTTGGCAACCTTGTAATCCTTAAAGGAAATCAGCACTCCGTATAGCGGCATATAGTGAAACAATACGTAATATACAATGGGTATCAGCATCATCAGATACAGATATTTACTTTTCTTGATTTTTTTCCATGTTGTTTTCTTCATCTTTCCTCCCTTTCCGTATGCAAAAGCCATGTTGTTCTATAATAAAGAACGCTGTTCTTTATTATGTTTTATTTTTAAGGATTGATTTCTCAATCCTTAAAATTCCTCATTCTATACCATAAAATTCAAGTTCAATACACTTATCTGATTTTTCAAAATTGTACGGACAATGCACTGAATCGTTACGATTTTCAGATATACACTTGTTTTGCTCCGGATTATATAATACTTTCCAGTTCTTTTACCTTATTGCGCAGCTCCCGAACCAGAACTTCTATCTTCTCCTCGTCAAACCGCAAGGAGGGACCGCTGATACTCACCGCCGCGGCCACCTGCCGGTTTCTTCCCAGAATCGGCATGGCCACACATTTTATGCCAAATTCGTGTTCCATATTATCCACCGCATAACCTTGACGGCGAATCTCTTCCAGCTCTGCCAGCAGCCGGTCTTTGTCTGTAATGGTATATTCCGTATAAGGCTGCAGAGGCTTTGACAGATATGTCTGCTGCTGTTCTGCGGGCAGAAATGCCAGCATCGCTTTTCCCAATCCGGTACAGTGCATTTTGGCATGTTCGCCTATGATGGCGCGCATTAAGCCGATATCTGCCTTGGGGTATGCACTGTTCACATAGATGATTTCATCCTCATGGGGAATCGCCAGATAGACCCTCTCTTTTGCAAAATCAGCGAGCTCCTGAAGATACGGCGCCGCGATACTACCGATGGAAAGACTTTCTCCCAGAGAATAGCAAAGTGAGTATACACTTAAGCCCAGCTTGTACTTGCCGCTCTCAGGATCCTGATCCAGATAATTCATTGCCTTAAAGGTGGACAGGATATTATGTACGTTACTCTTATTCAAATCCAATAATTCACTGATTTCCGTTACGCCCCAGCTGCTCTTGCGGGTAAAACAGTTCAGTATTTCCAAAGCTTTCTGAAGGCTCTTCACCTTCACTTCCGATTCGTTAATCATTTTCTTTTCCTCATTCTAGAACAGTGTTCTGTATTAGATAACACATATTATAAATGTTTTTGACAGAATGCGCAATAGTAATAGTTACTAAAACATCCTGCCACCTTTTGTAGAAAACCGACAACTCTCTATTCTGCCATTTCTTTGACCTTTCGACTCTTGCCTGCATTCACATATAATAATCTGCGAAATCTAAGCCGGACGCTCCTGCTTAAGGAAGGCGCCCCCTTAGATAAGCTTGCTGAACATGTCAGTATTCAGCAAGTGAACTGTTTTTTCCGCTATAACCGCGTGGTCGAAGCGCCGGATATGTTACTGTTCACTCCGCGGCCGGTAACACATGCACAGAAACCGCAAAACAGCGGTTTCGCACACGGCATCCAAGCGATTATTCTAATCGCTTGGGTTTGATTACGCAAAAAAGCGTGAAAACGCCCCGCGGCGGCGTGGGTGTAAAAAGTAATCTGGATGTAACGGTTCAGTGACCTGTTTGAACTGTTGCATCCGGATTTTGTTACTGTTCACTCCGTTCACAGTAACCTATGCACAGAAATCGCAAAACAGCGATTTCGCGCATGTCTGTCTCGGGTTTATCACGCAGAAACAGCGTGAAAACACCTCGCGGCGACAGCGAGTGAACAGTAACCGGATATTTGCATATCACTATAAAAAAATGGGAACCGCTTGCATACCGCATGCCAAAAAGGTATAATGGCTATACAAGAAGGCTAAGTTCATTCGACAGATTCCATTGAAGCTGAAATGGAACAACAACAATCAAACACTGATTTACGAGAAGCATCCGTACATTTTATGACCGATGTTTCTCAGTATAATCGCCCCAGAAATAATCTTATTTCTATTGGTGATAAAAAAATAGTATACTACGCCTCAAAGGAGATAAATCATGTTACAAGAGTTAAAGAAAAAATCCTTTCAGTCTTCCCTCAAGCTAACCATTTTCCTGACCATCATCGGGCTGATATTGGTCGTTTTTTTTACCCGGAATGCCTTATATGCCATCACGGGTTTCACCGATCCTGCGCAGTTTAACGCCTTTGACGGCAAACCGGACGAATTACTGAACAGGTGCTATCCCATCCTCCTGTTTATAGGCGGTATCGCTTTACTTGGCATTGCCGTTTACAGATTGATAAAAGGCGCCAGAGGCGGCTTCCTTCGAAGTCTAATGCGGGATATCGCAAATGCAGGTTATACGGAATCCGCCATAGATTCTGATTATGCCGGTGCAAAGATAATGGATAAGTGGGGCATCCGGCTTGGACAACTAATGATTTATGATATCTCCTCCACAAAAGCCAGAGCAATACCCAATACAAAAATCCTGTGGGCCTACACGGATCTCCAAAGTTATCCGACAAAGTATGGCAGAGACATCCATGTCAACACGCTGGTACTCCATGTGGAAGGAGAAGCAAAAGAATATCGTATGGTCTTCTCCGAGAAAGCAAATGCAACCCAAATGCTGCAACAAATAAATGAAAAGTTTCCATGGGTCGTAACAGAATATTCCGAGAAGCTAAAAAAGCTTTTCAACCAAAACAGAGCCGAATTTATGCAGCTACGCTATCATACCTGCGAACATTTGCCATTGTAACGCAGAAAATATGATCATACAGAAAAGAGCGTGTACCCGTACACCGTTAATCAATGCACTTCATGAGGTATTCGGCTTCTGCACCTCAAAACAGATCGTGCCCATAAAGGAAATGAGAAATATCTGTTCACAGACGAAAAAGTCTGGAGCATTCTATGCAAACGGTAAGACAAAAAAGTCCTTAAAGCCGCCATTAGGGCAAGGTTCAGGACTTTTTTGATTAAAAGGCTGTCAAAGACAGGATTTTGAAAAAAGTTACTACATGCAGCAACTTTTACTGCCTTTTATTCAGTCCTAATATCTCAATCTATGTACGGTAATAATTCCGAATATGCATCTTTGTTATCCCTTATCAGCCACCTCTTGAAAGCGGCAAACGGTGAGCTGTCCTTTAATTGCTGCTGTAAAAGGAACTTCAAATCCTCCTTTTCTTCATCTTCAGCTTCCTTATATTCACGGACATATTCTTTAAATTCAGAGAGTTCTTTTCTTAACATCCTTCTCAATATTTTCGCTTCCATCTTCTTTTGGGGCGTAGATCCATAATAAACTTCCTGAAGCAGCTTTACGGTATTTTCCGTTTCTACTCTACGGTCAAGCATCTCAAAAACGAGCTTCTCATCTGACCCAAAATATCCTTCTTTCCGAAAGGCAATCATCCGTTCGACATTCTCTTTTGTGCAGTCAATAATGGGATCATATTTATCTGACTTCGTATTATTGCAATGCGCACAAGATAAAAAAAGATTATCCCAGTCAAATTTTAATTCTGTATTTCCACGATGGGGATTCAAATGTTCAATCTGATAAGAAACAATTTGTCTGTTTTCACAAATATAACATTTTCCGTGAAACATTTCTTTTAACGCCGCATTTACTTCCGGAGTATTATAAGAACCATTCTTTAATTTTTCTCTCTTCAAGGAATCTATTGCTTTTTCGATTTTTCCGTAAGTTTCCGCTCCACCTTTATCATAAATGCTTTCCTTCTATTTCATAAAGTAAGTCTGTTATTTCCGATGATAATCCTTTTGGAATATTTCGGAGTTCACTTCGAAGCAGCGCTCTCTCTGCATGTTCTTCTTTGGTTAAGTTTACCTTTTCTATTAAAGAAATATATCTATTAACTTTTTCTTTTAATTTATCTGAATACTCATCTGCCCCGAAGTACCCCTCTGCAAGATCATCCGAAGAATATGCGGTTAAATCTTCTAATTCTATGCAGTTTTCCAAATCATATACTTTAGCATTGGAGAGGGAATTCAAAATATATGGAGAATGTGTAGTAACAATAAACTGAATCCTCGGGAAAAATTCTGTTAAAAACGGCATGATTTTCTTCTGCAGCCCAATATGAAGATGGGTTTCGATTTCATCGATTAACACAATTCCCTCTATGTCATACTTGCTGATTTCATCTCTTAAGAGCCAATTTTTATCCATTCTTAAAATCAAATCGGACACAATCTGAATAACCGAAGAATATCCGTCTGAAAGCACATCAAGGCCAAACGGAATCCTTCCGGATTCGTGAATTTTAAAATCATACTCTTTATAATCATATTCTAAATTAATCGTATCATCATCCAGCAACACCCGTAAAGCTCCCACAAACCGGTCAAACCATCCCTGAATCCTGTCTACAACAGCCATATCGCCTTCGTTTCTTGCATATGCCTGCTGTGTTTTCAGATGCACCATATATTGATGAAGGAGCGTTCCGGGTTCGGAATTAACACCATAGGCATCATCCAGTTTTATATCCTGAACTCCCTGCGCACGAATAATCTGCGTTTTTCTATTGGCGGGAAAATATGCTGTTATAAAGTCTCCCTGAATAAATAAAGGCACTAATTGCCTGTTATCGTTAAATGAAACCCGCACTCCATCCGCATATTCTTTTATATGCTTCAAAGTAGGATAATTCAAACTATCTATTGCAAATTTCTCTGTTATTGACTGTGTCTTATTTAACCGCTCTTCTATTTTTGACCACTCAGGTATCTCTACTTCAACTAAATAGTTATAATTTCTGTCGTTTATTGCCTGTAAATATTTTTTTAACGCAATCAGTACTGATGTTTTTCCGGACCCATTTTTACCGGTGAGAATCAAATGCTGTCTTTTTTCTGCGTCTAGAGAGATAACAATATTGGATAAATGTCTTAATTTATTAATATTAATTTGGGTAATGTAATGTTCCATTTTTCTTCTCCTTTTGGGGATATCCTGTCTTTTATTATATTCCATGCTTTTATATGATTCAATACTCTGTGTTTTATCTTTTTATTCCATTTTACGAATGAGTCACTGTTCACCCCGTGACCGGTAACAAATGCACAGAAACAGCAAAACAGTGTTTTCGCGAAAAGCATTTTCATACACACTCTGAAAGTGAAGGTTTTTTGCATCTACATTAGCTTTCTAAAACAGTTTCATGCAAAAAGGGATCCGGTAAAAGCTCCGAACCCCTTGTATTTACTGAATAAATTACATTCAATCGATGATGGCAGCCACACGAGCCGAAGCAGCTATTCTGCCGCTCCTCACGGATTCACCACATTCCTGTCCTCCCCCCGCAGAAATGCCTGAATATTCAGATAAGCCCCCTCCACGCAGCGGGTGCGTGCTTCCACGCTGGCCCACGCCAAATGGGGTGTGATAATCAGACGACTGCTGTCTTTGATTTGACTCAGAGGATTGGACAGCTCCAGAGGTTCCTTCTCTATGACATCCAGCCCCGCCGCCTGTATTTCACCCTCTGACAGCGCATGATAAAGATCCGTATTGTTTACCACCTGTCCCCGCGCCACATTAATCAAAACGGCAGTGTTTTTCATCTTTTTAAGTGCCGCTCTGTCAATAAAATTACGGGATAAATCACTGAGAGGACAGTGCAGCGACAGGTAATCGCTCTCTTTCAGCAGCGTATCCTTGTCCACCCGAGGATAGTCTGTGCAGGCGCTGCGTCCCGTGATGGAGTGGAAGATCACCCGGCACCCAAAAGCATCCGCAATCTTTGCCACGCGCCTGCCGATATTTCCCATGCCTACAATACCCCATGTCTTCCCTTCCAGCTCATAAAAAGGAATGTCAAAGTTAGAAAAACGATCCTGCCCGCTGTATTCGCCGGATTTCACATATTTATCATAATGAATCAGCTTTTGGCTCAGGGCAAGAGCAAGAGTAAAAGTATGCTGCGCCACCATTGCCGTGGAATAATCCACCACATTGGTCACCTTAATCCCTCTGGATTTGCAATAGGCAAGGTCACAGTTATCGTAACCTGTGGCAAATTCGCAAATCAGCTTAACCTGAGAAGCCTCCCGTAAGGTCTCCTCGTTCAAGGGTGACTTGTTGGCAATTATGATATCCGCATCCTTCACACGTTCCCTGACTTCCTCTACCGTCACAGTATTTCGATAGACGGTCACATCACCGAGTTCCCGGATACTGTCCACCGACACATCCTCGCCCACGCTGTTTCGTTCCAAAATAACTATTTTCATACTAACTCCCATCTGCCCGCTTCGGCGGGCACTCAAATCAGGATTTTGAAAAAGCCTGCAGGAACTCAGTCCTGCAAGCCTTTGGTAGTGCTGCATTGTAAAAACAATTTTTGCAATTTTCATTCATGGCTTGCTCTAAGTATAACAAAATCACATGGCAAATTCAAGCAGCGTGAAAATCCACAGATTGAAGAACCACTCAACCGGTTACTGTTCACTTCGTTCACAGCAACCTATGCACAGAAATCGCAAAACAGCGATTTCGCGCATGTCTGTCTCGGGTTTATCACGCAAAAACAGCGTTCTTCCGGCCTTACACCGATTCATTAATTGTTTGTGCCGCCGATGGCGGCATGACTGAAAGCGTGAAAACACCTCTCGGCGGCAGTGAGTGAACCGTAACCTCAACTGGTCAGAAATTCCTTTAACAGAGCCTCCAGCTCCTCCTCAGTCACCTCTGCCGACTCCCTCGCCATGGTATCCGTGTCCACCCGTTCTTCCGCAGGTCTGTTTATTCCGCCTCCCGTTCCGCTTTCCATCTCGATATCTCTCGCTTCTTCCAATGTAAGCCTGTCCACGGGCTGACGCAATCCCACGGGCGGCATATTGCCTATGGGCATTAATTCTACCGTTCTGCGGCTCTGCCTGCCTCGGTTCCTGCCTGAGGAGCCGACCCTTTCGGTAAGCACTCTTCCGTCCGTTCCTGTTCCTCCGTAAAGCATCTCCATATCCTGTCTGGTGATGTCAATCCGCGGAGAAAGATGATTTTCCAGATAGTCTACCAGATTCACTTTCAAAATCCTCTTTTTCTTCTTCACGTCCACCACAGTGGAAACGGAAAAAAACAAATATAACCCGAAAAAGCTGACAATATAGAAAGGGAGAATATCTCCTAATGTCCGTCCTGCCATAATGCTCCGGCAGACGCCCACTCCCGCAGCCACCACCGACAGAAGCATAGCCTGTCCCGAAAGATGATACAAGGTTTCGGCAGTGAGGGGCCCCAGTTTCATACGATTTAAAAATTTGTCTACGAAGATGGGAATGTTCGCCACCCCGTTATTCATCTGATAACAATTTGCAAATTTTAGCTTACACTGTTTCAACATTTTGTTCTCTGTAGCAGCCATATTATCAGACTCTTTTATCATATTCTGGTACAGCATCCCCAGAACAATCCTTAGGAACACGCTGATAAGCAAGAACGACAGCATAAAGACTGTTACAATTTTTTCTTCCTGAAATACACGAAACATGACGCACCTCTTTTTCTTTCTGCAGTTTCCCATGCCCAGTCTTCCGGAAGTTTCCGGACTGCAGGCGCTAAACCGCATAGCCTTCGCTGCTTTGTACCTTGACAAAACTCCGCACTTCCACAATCGGTGATGCAAACGACTTTGCATGGGAGTTTAGTTCATAAAGCATCAAAAGACAATCTTCCACTTATGTAATCGACTTTTGTATGATTATATTATAAAGCAGACATTCGTGTTTTCACAGAACTTTCCATCGCATTATTCTTTGCATTTCAGACAAAAAAACTCAAAATCCGCCTTTTCCGACAATCCGGTCATATCATGGCAGTACATGCCGAAATATGCTCCTGTAAATCCTCTGCAGTGCTCATCCGTCAGAATCTGAGTGGTCTGTTCCCCGCCCGCCTGCTGCCAGTCCGCCCCGTTCAGGCTGTAGAAAAACGACACGCTCATTCCGTTCTCGGACACTTCCGCCCGAAGCCGGATATCCGTTCCCGAAGGCACGGAAACCGGAACCATTTCGTCCGACACCACACCGGTATCGCTTTTAATCAATGTCAGAACCGAGCCCCCTTCTTCTGTGGCCGTCTTTCCCAAAATGTAAAAATTCATGGCATCATACAGATAGGCCAGTCCTGCCAGCTGCTCCGGGTACTTGGGTTCAAAGCTCATCTGCGTCTCCGCACTGCAGCATATCTGCTGCTGCCTGACTCCCAGAAGGGATACTCTATGCAGCGAGTTCAAGGATTCCTGCCCTGTCAGTCTGACATGGCCTTTTCTGGCGGTACAGTCTGCAAAGGTATGATAATCCACTCTGGGAGAGCCGTAACGGACATGAAGCTGCGGCGTGTCAAAATCATCAAAGAATCCCTTTCCGTCGTCCTCCATGCATACTTCTTCAAGCCCCGAAGGAGCCTCCGTCTCATTTCCGGCGTAACGCCCTCCCTCCTTCAGCTTAAGCCAGCCGTCCTGACTCCAGACCATTTTCTGGATGGCCGTCTCTCTGCCTAAAGTGCACCATTTCTCCCCGTTCAAAGGTCTGGAACATAGATGCACCATATACCATTCCCCATTTTGTGTTTCCACAATATCCGCATGACCGCATTTCTGCAATGAATTCATATCCTCCTTGCGGGAGGTCAAAATAGGATTATCCGGCGCAGTTTCAAAGGGGCCCCAGACGGTCTTGGCTCTGGCCATTGTCACGCAATGATTATAGCCGGTGCCCCCTTCCGCCACAATCAGGTAATACCAATCCCCTATATGATACATATGGGGGCCTTCCGTCACCCCTATTTCCGAGCCGCCGTATACCTTTCTACGCTCTCCGGTCAAACGATACTCCTCATCCAGCTCCTGAACCAGAATTCCCTTGAAGCCGTTTACCATATTGATTAAATATTTCTTCCCGTCAGTGTCATGGAATAAGGAAGGGTCAAACCCTATGCTGTTTAAGTAGACCGGATCCGACCACTCCCCGTATATGTCATCCGTGTACACCAAATAATTATGGGTATTGTAAAACCGTCCCTTTTTTGTCTTTACATCGGTATAAACCAGAAAAAACCTTTTACCGTCATAGCTCAGGCAAGGCGCCCACACACCTCCCGAAGTCGGATCTCCGATTAGGTTCAGCTGGCTCTCCCGGCGCAGCGGAGACGGTATCTGTTCCCAGTGCCGCAGATCCTTAGAGTGAAATAATCTTACACCGGGCCACCACTCAAAGGTGGAAGTGGCAATAAAGTAGTCCTGTCCTACCCTAATAATGCTTGGATCAGGGCAAAACCCTCTCAAAATAGGATTCTGTATCATACTATACCTCCATGATTCCGCTCTGCGGAATCTCAAATCAAAATGAAAAATGTCGTATTCCGGGCATTTTTCGGCGTGAAATTTAGTGCTTCTCCCGCGAAGTCAAAATTGCGTTCCTATGCGATTTTGCGAGACATGCGGGTGCCAAAACGCATTCTTCCGGCGTTTTGTGTACATTCTCGTAACGGTTCAGCGCCTTGTCTGAACTGTTACAGCAACACTTCGGTTGATGTCAATTTTCGGATGACAATTTTCGGATGACAATTTTCTTACAATCTCATCTGTTTTTTGTCTCCTTTTATGATATACTTATTTTCAAATAGATTCAAGGTTACAAATCACCACTTGGCAAATTGCTTTGAAACGGAGGTAACAATGATTTATAAAGTATCTGATTTCGGCGCCGTCGGCGACGGCGTACATAACGATACCGCTGCCCTTCAGGCGGCAGTGGACTCCTGCCATAAAAACGGCGGCGGACAAGTCCTGTTGGAAGGCGGGCACACCTACCGCTGCGGCACACTGATTCTGCAATCCTACGTGGAGCTTCATCTGGAAATGGGAGCGGTGTTAAAAGCAAGCGATTCTCTCGAAGACTTTAATCTGCTCGGCAGGGGCGCCGTCTCCACCGCAAAGGTCACTACCCCCACCTACGCTGACTGTGAGTATTCCGGAGGTCCTTCGCTCTTCTTTCTATATGCAAAGGACTGTGAATATGTGTCCCTTACAGGTTTCGGCAAGATTGACGGTAATCAGGAAATATTTTACGGCGCCGTCACCCCATGGCACATTGACGGCAGCTTTTACCCCAGAGTGCCTTTGCTTTTTTTAGAGAATGTGCGGCATCTGACTCTGCATCAAGTCACCTTGACAGGCAGCGGCTTTTGGACCACTCATTTGGTAGGATGCGAGGATGTGCTGATTGACGGGATCCGCATTTTAAATGACCTGCGTCTGGCCAACTGTGACGGAATCGACCCCGACCACTGTAAAAACGTGCGGATTACCAACTGCCACATAGAAAGCGCCGATGACTGCATTGTGTTTAAAAACACGGAAAATGCCGCAAAATACGGCCCCTGTGAGAATATTGTGGTTTCCGGCTGTACCCTTACCTCCACCAGCGCCGCCATCAAGTTCGGCACGGAGAGCGTTTCACCGTTCCGGAATATCTCGGTGCAGAATTGTATCATCAGCCGTACCAACAGAGGAATCTCCATGCAGCTCAGAGATACGGGAAATATGGAAAATATTACGTTCTCCAATATAAACATTGACACCAGACAGTTTTCCGACCGCCACTGGTGGGGTAAGGCAGAGCCAATCGCCATTACTGCCGTGAAACGGAAGGAAGAAACAAAAGTCGGAACCATAAAGAATGTCACCTTTGAAAATATAAACTGCATCGGTGAAAACGGAATTTTGCTCTACGGCGATCCGGAGATAAATATCGGCAATATCACCTTCCGCAATATTTCCGTAAAGCTGGAAAAGCGCACTGACTGGCCTAAGGGCATTCTTGATCTGCGCCCCTGTGTGGGAAGCGGCCTGACGGAAGGGACAGTACACTGTTTTTATGCCCATAACGCCAAAAACATCACTCTGGATGACGTGCGTTTTACCGTAGATGACAGCATGAAAGAATACGTTTCCGAGGAAACGGTATTTGAGGAGTGTGAAAATATGCATTGAGTTTCGACGCGTTTTACAGTACACTCCGCGCAAGTTGATAATTATCCTATGTGTATCATAAAACGAGTTATTGCTCCAATTGTTATGCTATTTTTGAACAAAGTGCACTCTCCTCATATGAACATGAGGAGCCTGATGTCTTTTAAAAAATAAAATAATATAATTCTGTATGGAACATATACTTTAATCAATGGAGAAAAAATATTATGAATAAAAAAATTCTTTATAGCATCTGTTTATTAAATGCGATGTTATTGAGCAGCGGCTGCGCATATCAGTCATTTGATCTCCCTCAGCACAGTTCAATACACTTTGAAGAAACTTCTTTAGAAGCCGGTGATATGCAGTCAGATAACGGTTTTGCACCGCTTCCAAACGAAAATAACGGCATATCTGTATACGAAAACCAAGAGCTAGGATTGGAAATAAATTATATTCCGGGTTCACAGGGAAATTATATTATTACACGGGGCTCACAGAGTCAAGAATATAATATCGGATATGAACCAGACGCTGTTGAAAGCCTGACGATAACACCTTGGGACAGCAATTCCTTGTTCTTAGTATGTCATTTAACCTTTGCCGACAAAAAATGCCAACGCTATATTATAAACAGCGAAATGCTCTCGGAAATTATGATTTATGATCCCTTAGAGACTGCCAAAGCGAGAATAAGCCGGGAGATTATAGAAAATAATGGAAGCTTATGTCTCTATATAAATCAGGAATCCACAGGTATCTTCGCAGACCAGCGAGAAACTTTGGAAATGCTGGGCCATAACATAAGACCTTTAAATGATATTTTGTTTCATTCGGAAGACGGTTCTTTTCTGTGTGACGTTCCACTGGCAATTTATGAGAATGAAAAAATAGGTTTCATACGCTTATACTATGAATTTGACGGAGTGGGTATGAACTGCATAAATGCAGAATTCCTGCCGCCGAATTAAAACACATGTCCCGATACCCCAACAGCCATTAAAGGCTGCCGAATAATACAATTTCACCGGCATAGGAATTTTTTCGGCCGTGAAAGACTATTTTCGGCAGCCGTTTCTTTCTGATTGCACATTTTGTAAAAATCTGCTAAAGTATACATAATTAAAAAAGTCGAAAAAAGGAGATGCTATCTATGACATATAAGACAGAAGGCACTTGTTCACAGTTAATCGAAATCGAATTGAAGGACGGCGTCATAGACTCCGTGAAATTTACCGGAGGCTGTAACGGCAATCTGCAAGGCGTCAGCGCTCTGGTGAAGGGCATGAAGCCGGAAGACGTAATCGCAAAATGCAAGGGAATCCGCTGTGGGTTTAAATCCACTTCCTGCCCCGACCAGCTGGCGCGGGCATTGGAAAGTATGCTGTGACGGACCATCCGATTATACAAAGTATTCTTTGATGTGCTTATGTTTGCGGCTTATGTTTGTCCGGTGATGCCGCGGAAATGAGGATTAGAATGAAAAAGATTGTTTTAACGGGGGGCGGTACGGCGGGACATGTCACACCTAACATCGCTTTGCTGCCCGCTTTGCAGAAGGCCGGATATGAGATTACTTACATGGGCTCTTATGACGGCATAGAAAAAAAATTGGTTGCGGATTTCAACATTTCCTATGTGGGAATTTCCACCGGAAAATTTCGCCGCTATCTCGATTTGAGAAATTTTACCGATCCCTTTCGTGTCATTAAGGGCTTTTCCGAAGCGCGGAAATTTCTGAAGTCTTATCAACCCGACGTGGTGTTTTCCAAGGGCGGTTTTGTAAGTGTCCCTGTGGTGCGCGCTGCCGCTTCACTGGGAATCCCCTGTATTATCCACGAATCGGATATGACCCCCGGACTTGCCAACAAGCTTTGTATTTCGGCAGCTGCAAAAATTTGTTGTAATTTCCCGGAAACGCTTAAGCTCTTGCCGGAAAATAAGGCCGTGCTGACCGGCTCTCCCATTCGTTCGGAGCTGTCTCAGGGCAATAAACTGGCGGGATTGGATCTATGCGGCTTTACTGCCAACAAGCCCGTCATCATGGTAATCGGCGGAAGCTTGGGCGCCGCCAATGTAAATAAGGCAGTCCGCGACGCTCTGCCCAAATTATTAGAGGATTTTCAGGTAGTTCATATCTGTGGTAAGGATAAAATGGATAATTTGCTGCTCACCACCCCCGGCTATAAGCAGTTCGAGTATGTGAAGGCAGAGTTAAAAGACTTATTCGCCATGGCGGATCTTGTGATTTCCCGGGCGGGTGCAAACGCCATCTGCGAACTTTTGGCTTTAAAAAAGCCCAATATCCTGATTCCTCTGCCCGCTTCCAGCAGCAGAGGCGATCAGATCTTAAACGCACAGTCTTTTGAAGCACAGGGATTTTCCATTGTGATAAATGAAGATGACCTGCTTACGGATTTGCTGGTGGACAGAGTTCACGAATTGTACTTTACCAGACAGACTTATTTTGAAGCCATGAACCGGAGCGGCCAGATAGATTCCATCAAAACCATTATAGGACTGCTGGACAGGGCGGTACAGGCGGATTAATCCCTTTATAATCCGCATCCGTCAGGGCGTGTTCTACTGCCGGACGGGACGGCACAGGCGGATTAATCCGGCTTGCTGAATACACACATGTTAGACTATAGCCTATTATGCCTGCACGTTTAAGGCGTAAATTAGGTGTATCAGACAATACTTCACATTTAAAGCAGGCTTTCGTCATACATAGCCCTGTCCCCGCCGATGAACTTGGCCCGGGTGCGCGCACAGACCACATGTGCATCCCCGATTTGTTTGGTACGGATGCGAACCGGCACTGCCACGCTTTTCAAGTGCATACCGATCAAAGTATCCCCGATATCCATTCCTGCGTGAGCCTTAATATGCTCCACTGCCACAGGGTGCTCCAAAGATCTATATGCCGCCGTGGCAAAGGAGCCGCCTGCCTTGGGCTGGGGCACTACGTTCACCGTTTCCAGACCGTATTTTTCCGCCGCGTCCTGTTCCACGATCAGAGCGCGGTTTAAATGTTCGCAGCATTGCGCCGCCAGAAATACGCCCGCCTCCTGTGTGGCCTGATAAATATTTCCGAAGACTGCCTCCGCCAGCTCAGGACTGGAAAAGGTGCCTATGCTCGCACCCCCTACTTCGCTGGTGGAACAGCCTACTACAAAGAGAGCTCCTTCCGGCAGCCGTGCCGCTTCCAGAATCTCCTTTGCAGCCCTATATGCCTCTTCTCCGACAATCGTCATATCCTCTGTCATGATACACTCCTTATTTAAATATCTGTCTGCAACACCGTAAAATCTTGCTCCGGCCTGCTTCGCCTGCAATTATCTTCCCTTCGGCTGTATATTTATTCTGTGTTCTCATCGCAAGCTATTTTAAACACAGGCGATAAATGAATCTCACCCCACACTGCCAAACAGACTGTCACCGGAGGGACTCTTCTCTTACGTTTATACTTCCCCGATATATTTTGTCTCGCCGGACTTAACCTCCAGAAGTCCGTCTTCCGTCTTCACCCATACGCTGACTGCGGTAGGATTGTACATTGTCAAGCCGTCCGTTGAAAATTCCTGCTGCCTGACAGCGCTGACATATGTATAGATCTCCAGATTGGTGGCATACCAGATATCTTCTTTTCCCGCCATCTTGTCCGCAAACGCTTCGATAACGCTCCAATCACCGGAACGGCCGAACTCGAAACTATGTCCCCACACATACATCACAGGAAGCTCATAAAAACCCGCCACCTCCAAAAATTTGTCACCCAATTCCAATAAATGATTATTGTGATGACAGGTAGGATGCCACTCCATAAAATCGGAAGGCGGAAAGAACCCACAAGTATCATTCACCGTTCTGGAATATTTTATACCCAGAGATTTTGCAATTCGAATAATTTCTTGATTATAATTTCCAAAGGCATAGGACATACCCTGAACCAGCCCTCCCGTAATTTCCTCCAGACGGCGGCGGTCCTCCTGAATTTCCAGCACGGCCTGCTGTCCGGTGATAGTCGGAAGATTACGGTGCTGCACGCCATGACAGGCTACCTCGTGTCCCGCATAAACTTCTTGGATTTCTTCGGCGCCGATGAACACCTCATCGCCTCTGACAAGCCCAAGCTTTCCCGAATTCAGGTGAAAAGTCCCTTTCATTCCATGATTCCTTAATAACTCTGCCAGACGTCTGTCAAAATTTTGCCCGTCATCATAGCTGAAGGTCAATGCCTTCCTGATTCCTTTTGGATATACAAATCTCATGCCGATACCTCCTATGCCCTTCTTTAGTGAATGCGCCGTCTCCCCAAGGAAAATGTTTCGGCGCACTTCAAAGAGAGTGCCCTACCACGCCTCTTTCTTTATACCAATCGATAGTTTCACAATAAATCCCCATGTATTCCGGCTGCACCACCATGCATGAAAGGCTGATGGTTTCCTATTACCGCAAAAACAGTCTCACCAGTTTTTCATATAAGGCAGTATAGGGCAGTCTCTTCAATTTCATTCCGTTCCATTTTCGCTCTCATTCCTTTTCCGGAGCGTGTCTGAAAAAGCTTTCCCTGAGACGCGCATATCAAAAAATGCTTTTTCAGATACGCCCTGATACAAGTTTTCAAAGAAATAAATCCGGCCTATACAGCACTGCCGATCCTTTATTAGCCTTTTCGAAAAGTATTCCCCGTTAACCTTCCTCTCACAATGCCTCCCATACCTCACAGCCTGCAAAAAATGTCACTTCTCCGTCAAAATCCCCGCAAGACTGCCATGCTCTGCCTTCATCATTGTCAAAGTAGTGGACGCAGGCATACCGGCCTTTTACAGGAACCGAAAGGCACTTTATCCTCTTTTATGCTCTTGCCTTTCCGAAATAAATCAGTGACAGCATATCCGGTCCCGTATGGGCGCCGATAATAGGACTGAGCATGGTAATCTTCACCACAAGCTCCGGATGAAGCTCCAGCACCATCTGCTTTAATTTTGCAGCGTTGTCCATACAGTCCGCGCAGCAGATATAAACCGTCTCTCCGAAGCTTCCGTCAAAGCTGTCCGCAAACTGTTCCACAATATATTTCAGCGCAAGGCTGTCCCCCCGCTTTTTGGCAACGGTATCCAGCTTCCCTTCCCCGTTGATGGTCAATATAGGCTTGATGTTAAGCGCCGTGCCGATTACTGCCGTGGCTGCGGAAATCCGCCCGCCGCGCTTTAAATACATTAAATCCTCCACTTTAAACCAATAATTAATCTTATTGGCGTTTTCCCGAAGCCATGCCGCATTTTCGCCGAGACCCATGCCCTTTTCACGATTCCTGCAGGCAGCTTCCGCCAAAAGCCCCATTCCGCCCGTAGCGCCGAGGCTGTCCACCACTTCCACATGTACCTCGCCGTAAGATTCCTTTAACATTTCCACCGCCAGCTGTGCCGACTCGTAGGTATTGCTCAGCCCGCCGGACAGGGAAAGATAAAGAATGGATTTCTTCTCTTTTACATAAGGCTCAAAAACGGCGACATAATGAAACGGCGCAATCTGGCTTGTTCTTGTGGGAATGGCCTGCCGCAGCTTGTCGTAATAATTGTGCATCATTTCATCACTCTCGGGACGCTCACAGTGGAACGTTTCCTCTCCGAGCATGTATTCCATGGGGACGAAACGCACTTCGTCTTTTTGCATAAATTCCTTGTCAATGTCCAAAGATACATCCGAAAAAATTTCGTAGCTCATCCTTATACCTCCCTGTGCGCTTTATAAGAGAGTGTGCCAACACTCCTCTTTACATATACCAATCAATTACCGGTGAATAATTTTGACAATAGAATCTTCTTTTGGATCCTATTGTTATGAAAGCAGGCATTACACCATAACATTATACCGTTAAAATAGGTTATTTGCAATGAAAACACATTTCCCCTTTCCGGAATATAATAATAAAAACCTCACAGGAGATATCTATGCAGATTATTCCCTCTCTGCTGTTTGGAATATCAGCCAGTCTGGATGCCCTGATGATCGGAATCGGTTACGGAATCCGCGGGATCCGCATCCGTCTCTGGCAAAATCTCGTCATCAGCGGAATCACTCTTTTGGGGACTTGTCTGTCCGTAGGGTTCGGAGATTGGCTTGCCTCCAAGCTTCCGCCCATGATCAGCAGGTATTCCGGCAGTATCATCCTAATGCTTCTGGGTATCTGGTATGTGGTAAAATGGCTGACGAAAAAGCTTTCGCACACGCGGGAAGCCGCACAGACTATCGTTGCGGAGGCCGTTCTCCGGCTCTCCCTCCCCGAAGTATTGGGGCTGGGCGTGAGCTTATCCCTGAACAATATCGGCATCGGCCTCAGCGCCAGCATCGCCGGACTGACCTTGTTTCCCGCCGCCGTCGCCACGTTAGCCTGTTCCCTGCTCTTTCTGTTTGCGGGAAACCGTCTGGGAAGAAGCCGCCCCTTGCAGGTCTTCGGAGCTGCTGCCGACCCGGTATCCGGTATTTTATTAATCCTTTTGGCATTCTTACAGGTTTTTCTCTCCGGTTGATATCTGTTTGACATTTCTAATAAATTTCTTCTGCGAAATGGGCTCTCCTGTTTCGCACTACATAGGTTCCATAACGCTTATACTCCCCTTAATTAAACTGTCAAATGAATTTATCAAAATGAATCCGTTTTGAATCCGTTTATGTTAATCTGCTCAAAATTCTTAGTTTACATCTTCCTCTGCATTACGTATAATTAATTACAATGTGCCTGACCAGTGTACTGACCGTATTGTTATAATAGATCCTGTGTCGGCAGATACTGTAATAAACCCGCAGTGAACGGCAGACAGCTTTGAGAACCGCATCGGCTGTGTTGATCGAATTTAAGCGGAAGCGGCGGATAAAGCAAATAAATGAAGCAGCTTTAACTCTGTGGGATTGTGAGTCGCAGCCAAGCTGCGACATGGAGGTTATTTATGGAAAAAGAAAACAAAAAACAATTAGACGCAAAGCTTTTGGGACAGCTTTTTGCCACCATGTTCTCCTTAAGCGCCTGCACCTTCGGAGGCGGTTTTGTCATTGTGTCACTGATGAAGAAAAAGGTAGTGGAAGAACGACATTGGCTGGAGGAAGACGAAATGTTAGACATTACGGCTATCGCACAGTCTTCTCCGGGACCTATTCCCGTCAATGCCTCCGTCATATTAGGGTATCGGCTTCAGGGCATTTTAGGCTCTCTTGTGGCCGTGGGAGGAACCATTCTGCCTCCTATGATTCTGTTGTCCCTGATTGCCTTATTTTATGACTGGTTCCGGCAGAATTCCATTGTAAATACCGCGCTGACCGTAATGCGTGCCGGAGTTGCCGCCGTCATCTGTGATGTGGTAATCAATCTGGCCAAAAATGTACTGGGAACCAAAAAGCCTCTTTACATTATCCTCATGATAGTCACGTTTATTCTGGGATATTTTCTGGATGTCAGCGCCATGTATATTATTTTAGGCTGTCTTGCCACAGGAATCCTGTGTGTGGTGCTTGAACAGTTAAAGAAAAGGAGAATCTCTCAATGAATACTTTAATAAAACTTTTTATCAGCTTTTTACAAGTCGGTCTGTTCAGTGTGGGCGGAGGATATGCGGCAATTCCCCTGATTCAAAACCAGATCGTGAATGTATGGCATTTGATGACCATGGAAGAATTTGCGGATCTGATCACCATCGCCGAGATGACTCCCGGCCCCATCTCCATTAATTCCGCAACTTTCGTGGGAATGCGTCTGATGGGGATTCCCGGAGCCTTGCTGTGCACCTTTGGCTGTATCTTGATGCCTTTTATCATCTGTTTGACACTGGCGTTTTTTTACTATAAGTACCGCAATTTTTCCGGTGTCCAGACGGTTCTCGGCTGTCTCCGCCCTGCGGTAGTCTCCCTGATTTCCTGTGCCGGTCTTTCCATCCTGACCCTTGCAGTCTTTCGGGACGATACCGTAAACTTTGCCCTGTCAAATCTGAAGTGGGTGGAAATCGGCCTCTTTGCCGTCTGTTTGTTCCTGTTGCGGAAGTTTAAAGTAGGAGCCATTAAAATTATCTTGGGCTCCGGCGTTGTGGGAACTTTAATCTATTTTCTGGTTCCGGGATTAGTGTGAGAAGAGTTTCTAACTGCTCACAGCAAAAGCTGTTTCGCAGAGAAACTCTAAGTCTCACACCGAGAAATGCCTGAAAACATGGCATTTCTCATCAGAGTTATAACCCTGTAGGATTATGAATTGCTGCTAAGCTGCGGCACGGAGGTTAACGTGGCAGAACGGCAATGTCTTAATATGCATATTTTTTGCTTTCCGCGGGAATTCTATTGATTGGATTTGCACGGTTTTACCGGTTCAGCGGCATGGCGCGGATACAAGACTCCATGATTCCGTCCCGGCAGTATTACTGTGGCAGCCATCCTATCTGGAATCCCGCGTAAGGAGTGTAAAATGTTATGCCGCTGTCTGTCCGTTTGGAAGAAAACATTCAATATTTGGAATCACGGCTGCCTATCGGCGCCAGCTTTGACCTGATGACCCGGAATCTATATCTGGGCGAGACAAAAGCCTATTTTCTTGGAGTCAACGGCTTCTGTAAGACGGAA
>CAJUTJ010000180.1 GCA_910589655.1 uncultured Acetatifactor sp.
GTTTTATGTGCCGCTATCATATTCAGCCTGTTAATTGAAATTACGCAATTCCTTTTTGCACTTGGGAGTACAGATATTGATGATTTGATATTTAATGTATTAGGTGCATATATTGGATATTTTGTATCAGATAAAATAAGCAGACTATTCAAATCATATACGCATTTTCTTATTGTTATGACGCTCATAACGGCTATTTTAGGAGCAAGTGTTTTTGGATATTTGCTTGTTAACCATACAGATTTATTTATACTTTGCAAGTATGATATAGATATTGAGAACTCAGAACTTGTAGAAATATTTATTGACACGCCAGCTACTGCCACAGGTAGATATGTTGCGTTAGATAATTGCGTATTAGAAGTGGAAAAAAGTGTTAAAAGCGCAAATGATATAAGGGAAATAGAGGCGTTCAATATTACAGAAGACTGCGAAATATTTATTTGCTACGATAGAATAGAATATTTTTTCAGTGCAATTACAGGTGAGTATCAAAAATATGAAAAGATTGATTATAATGATTTTATTTCACAAACAAACTACAACTTTGATAGAAATAATAATGTGAGAATTTGGAGTGATGATGAAAAAAATATAAAGTTTATAGTGATTATTGAATGGATTGAATGATTTGGATATATAACGAATAAGTTTTGCAGTTATATCATGTACGGATAGTCAAAGGGCGATAGTTAAACTGCCGCCCCACTCCCCGGCACTTACTTTTCCGGGATTGGAAATCAGATTACACCAACATCATGGTACTGAAAAACGGGATTGATGTTTCTCTCACCCGTCTGGAATACGGCGCACTCTGCTACAAGGGCAGGAATGAATACATAGGAAATGTGCTGCCCGGTATTCTTCACCGGGGAAACTATCGGAAAAACAGCAGTTTTTTCAAACTGCCGCTTTATGATACGAATCGTATTCCAAAAATATCTATTTTGTGCCGAATATCCTGTCTCCCGCATCACCCAGCCCCGGACAAATATACGCGTGTTCATTCAGACAGCGGTCAATATGTCCGATATAAATCTGAATATCGGGATGATCGTTGCTCAGCCGCTCCACCCCTTCCGGTGCGGCTATGATACACATGAACTTAATATTTTTACCCCCGTGCCGTTTGATAAAGTTGACTGCCTCGGAACCCGAACCGCCGGTGGCAAGCATCGGATCCACCACCACAATCGTCCGCTCGCCGATAGGCTCGGGAAGTTTACAATAATATTCATGGGGTTCATGAGTCTCCGGATCTCTGTAAAGCCCGATATGCCCCACTTTTGCACTGGGTACAAGAGCCAGAATCCCGTTGACCATTCCCAGCCCCGCCCTCAAAATCGGCACTACCGCCAGCTTTTTACCGGCAATTTTCGGCGTCATACAGGTCTCTATGGGGGTCTGTACCTCCACTTCCTCCAGCGGCAGATCCCTGAGCGCCTCATATCCCATCAATACGGCGATTTCCTCAATGCACTTCCTGAACTCGTTTGTCCCCGTGTTCACATCCCTGATCTGTGATATCTTATGCTGAATCAGCGGATGATCCATGACAAATATGTTATCTCTTTTTTCCATATTTCAACCCCTTTTGTACTTTTACATGCATTAACGCAATTACGAGATGCAGCACCGAATGTCCCTTGCCTTTCCAGCAGAAGTCTCTAAGTATCTTTTGTGCATTTTCTTGTATGAGCTTAAATCCATCATATCATCTTTTTTCCGCAAACACAACAATTTCACACAATATAACAGCTCAGACAAACCGTTATGGTTACTGTTCACTTCGTTCACAGCAGCCTATGCACAGAAATCGCAAAACAGCGATTTCGCGCATGTCTGTCTCGGGTTTATCACGCAGGAACAGCGTGAAAACACCTCGCGGTGACAGCGATTGAACAGTAACCCCGTTATTTCAGGTATTCCTCCAGCATGTTTTCCTGATAGACCGCTTTCTTCTGTTGGCGCATCAGCTGTGATATCTCCTGCAATTCCGGTAAAACAATGTGATCCAGCTGTTTTAAACTTTTTTCGCTGATCTCCATCTCTGACTGATACTTCCGGTAAAATTCCCCATGATATTTCCAAAGCCGGAGCCTGTCCCCATATCGCTCTTTTAGCTTCTGCGCGATCTGCAAACCCTCCGGATCATAATCTCCCGCATAATAAAAGCAAATCTCTTTATCAAACAAATCCATTAGAACCAACGCTGCCAGACGGATCTGTCCGTTACCGCACAAAAGTGCAGCATCCGGCCACGCCTCTATTAATTTTGCAAAAACCGATGGATTTTCCACAATATACACACGGTTTTCTTTCTGTGGAAATACTTTCTCCAAGCCCTTTATTGTCATCAACGGCATCAGAAAAGGCTCCCGTTGTTTTACAAAGCCCCCAAGCCCCTCATGGAGCTTTCCGTCTTTTCTCATACCATTTATCCCATAAACCAGTATATTGTTGGACAGCTCATCTCTGAGAAGGCCCGCCGCATAGAAAAGTTTCGCCCTTTCCTCTGCCTTGAAAAAACCGGTGGTCTCTCCTTCCCGATAAGACGAAATCTTTTCCTCCTCCAAAAATCCGGTTTCTTTCTCTTCCGTGAAAGTCTCACTGATATCTCCTGTGCTCAAATCCGGATTTCGAAAAGGCTTGAAAAAACATTCTCTCAAAAATGCAGCCAACAGCTGCTCCCCGATAGTGCCTGCATCAAAAAAATGCGGATTTCCGGTGGTCTTCGCCGCAAACACGGCAAGCAGTTCATAAGCCGTGTTCTCTCCTCCGGCAGACAGAAACGGTAATTGGGGAATTGCATTCAACAGCAGCGAGAGCATGTCCTCTAGTTTTTCCGGCTGCTTCCGGTATTGTTCCATCAGCAGACGGTATCCCTCCCCCTTTGTCCGGAAAACCTCTTTCAGCCATAACGCCCCCGGATTAGAGGAATGGGCAGCAATGATTTTTTCAAAAAATTGATTTCTCTGCGTACACTCCTGCTGTTTCAGCTCTTTTTTTCCCACGATTTCCTCACGGAAATATCCTTGCAGGATTTTTTCCCACTCCAAACCCGAAAAACGGCTGTTGACCAGCGCTTTCTCCATAGCAGCTGCAGAGATACTGACGGACTGTTTTCCCACATAATCTTTTTGTAAAAAACCTCCCAGCTGCCTGCATTCCTCCTCGCTCAGTCCTGAAAGCCGCAAGATACCCCCGAATCGGCCAAGACTCCTGTACTTATCCCTCATCTCCCGAAACAACTTGTCAAAGACACTCCGCTGTCTAAAGTATTGGATACATGCCTCAAGCTTCCCGTCAGATTCCGCTTCCCTATTTTCCATATCCGCAAATCCTTTTCAACTTCTATCCCTTTTTATATTTCTTAAAAAGATATGGAACCCTCTCCTTGACAGGGGGTTCCGTTTTTGAAATCAGCATACCAGCCTGCGCTCTATACCGTTCCATATATATTGAATCACCGTCACAAACTTTGCGTTTTCCGGCCTCAGCAGCTGATAGACGGCAAGTCCCGGAACAGTATCGTAATCTCCCCAGAGCACCTGCGAATTGACCATAAAATTAAATTTACATTCTACCATTAACCGGAACATATCCCGTATATTGGTTTCATCCACTCCGGCGAAAGCCTCGTCCAGTGAAATCAGTCTCGGCGCATCCGCCCTCGCTCCTGCATATTTTGCCACAACGGCCGAGAAGAGCGGCACATACATGGCCATGGCCTTCTCTCCTCCGCTGAAGGTGAAGAACACTCTGTCCGTCAGCTCCTTTTTCTTCTCCCCCGTCTTCTGGCACTCCAGCGTAAAAGCAAACCATTTCCGGTAGTCCAAAACCTCCCGCATAATGGCATGGAAAGAATGTACCGAATCACCGTCCTCGGTAAGCTTTCTGGCTTCCGCAATTTTAGAGCGGAAGTGCAGTGACAGCTTTTCCGATTCTTCGTCCCGCATAATCTCCACATCCTTGGAAAGCAGCTCTACCAGCTCTCTTGTGTCCAGCTGTTCCTCCTTTTCCGCCCGCTTATTTTTCCAGCTTAAGCTCAACTTTAAACCGCTGGAAGTATGCATGGAGTCCATAAGCTGATTCATCTTTTCCACCCAGCGTTTGCTGGAATGAATCTTTGCCCTGATTTTCTTGCTGATGGTATCCGCCAGAATATCCTCAAATAATTCTCTCTCTTTATCGCTGATCAGCCGTTTCTGAATCTCGGCATCCTCCCTCAATTTCCCCAGCAATTCTTTAAATTTGACATTGACACCCCTGTACTTTCCCGTAATATCAATTCTCCTCATGGAAATGCCAAGAAGACTCTCCTCCCCTTCCTTCTCTTCGAACAAGGGCTGCAAAGTAAGTTGATAGTTCACAAGATATCCTCTGTTTTGATGATATACCTCCTGAAGGTTTCCCAACAAGTCAGACTGCTTTCTGTTACCGGACTTTCCTGCCGACATGGCGCAAACCTTCGATGCCTGATCTTCCATATCATCGTTAATGACAAAGGAGCGCTCCACATATCCCAGTTGATACTCTTCCCGAAAGCCTTGCTCCAAATGTCTGTACCGCAGCAGATTCTTCTGACGTAGTTCTTCCTGCCGTTGAAGCTCCTGCCCAAGCTGTTCCTCCCTGTCCCGGAGACGGGTCTGCTCCCTCGCCGACTCTTCCCGCAGTCCGGGCAGTGCCGCCAGCCGTTCCAAACAGTAATCCAGCCGTTCTTTGATCTTCTCGTAATCCGTCAGTTTCAGCTGTTCTCTGACCGAATGCAGAGCGGCTTCCAAGTCGTTTTTCTTATGGGATACTCTTCCCAGCTCGTAGCGGATAATATCCAGATCCTGATCAATGGAATCCAGAGTATCCCCAAAACTGTCTATCTGTTGTATCCCGTTCCGGTATTGTCCATGGCGTAACTGCAATTGTGTGAAAAGCTCCCTGTATTGTCCCAAAGAAACCAAAGCACCCGAAAAAATATCCAGCCTTGCTGTGAGATAACATTTAGTGCAGGTTTCACGCACTCTAAGCTGTATCTCATCCAGCTCCTCTTTCACCTTCCGGAGAATCTCACGGTACTCTGCAATCTGCCCGTTCAGCTGTTCCAGCTCATAGCTTCTGCCCGCATACTCCTTAGCCGCCTCTTTCAGATCCGTATCCGGCGGAAAAGCGTCCCATTCCTGCTGCAGCTGCATTTTCTCTGTCTCCAGCTGCCGTATGCACCCTTCACATTCCGTCAGCTTTTCACACAGTAAAAGCTCTTCCTCTTCCAACTTGGCTATCTTCTCCGTCCGGAATCTCTCACGTGCCCTGGCTCCGATATACCGCGCCTGATATTCCCCGGTGACGGTTCCCTCCATGACACCCATTCTGTAATTCCCTTTTTCATCCACCCATGTGCTGCCATATTCCCTCTGCCTGTCCGTCCTGATGCTTTCCCGCTTCCATTGCCCGTCCGGAATTGTATTTTCGGATTCAGGCTGCTCTTTCCGAAACACTCCGATAGCCGATAAAATATTTGCCATACTCTGATACCGTAAGATATCGTTCTCGCCGTTGTCCACATCCAACAGTTCCAGTAAGTTTCGTTTCACATGGACGTTATCGCTGAATATATATCTGTCGCAGACATTTTCCTCCAATGCCTCAATGGTTTCACGGTATTCCGCCGAGACAATCAGCGCATCCAGAATCCCCATGGATAACAGCGCCTCCTCCAGAAGGGACGCCTGCTTTTCGCTTAAACCCTCTGCAAAATCCACAGACTTATAAAGCTGCAGAAAAGGAATCCCTTTTTCAGACAACAATTGCCTGCTGCGCTGTACGGCTTCGCTGCATTCCGGTTCCGGCTCTTTTTGCTCTCTCCATTCCCGAAGCTCCTCGGAAATACGCCGCTTCTCCTCAAGCAATTGATTTCTCTGCCTGCCCTCCTCATATAGTCCGTCCTTCAACTCCTGCTCTTTGCTTTCAAAAGCGCTCCTGCCAAGGTAATGTATTCTGCCGAAATCGGTTCCGTAAACATATTTTTCAATCTCTTGAACAATGCGCTGTTTCACGTCATCTGTCAGATGCAGCTGGGCATTCTGCTTTTCCCATTGATAAAACTTTTCTATCCATTCATCCTTTGTCTCCCGAAGCAGCGTATCATACTGGCGGCACTCTCTTTCCTTCTGCTCTTTCCTGCTCCGGAAATCATCCAGCTGCTGCAGGTTCCGGTCATACCTCTCCTGACAGTTTTTTTCCTCTAACAGAGTATCCCGCCCTTTTTCCACCCGCTTAATATACTCGGAGAGCATCTGGTCATGGCTTTGGAATGCCTGTTCCTTTTGAGGCTCCTCCAGCAGCTCTTTTTTTATAAAAGAATATTCGTCAAAGGGGATTCCATCCAACGCCTCCCCCATCTCTGTGAGTACGGTCTCTATTTCCTCCCAGAGCAGGTCATTCTGTTCCTGACGGCTTTTCTGTTTTCCCTGAACCTCCCGATACTTTTCCTCTTTCTCCTGCTCCTGCCCTTTCTTTTCCGTAACTTCCTGTTCCGCCTCCAGCACGTCACTGCACAGCTTGATTTCCCGCTGCTTTAACTGTGCCGCATCGCTGTCTTTCAAGGAGTCCCGCTCTTGGCCGAGCACCTCTTCTTCCCTTTTCAATTCTATGTAATGATTTTGTTCCTTCTCCAAACCGCTGATGCTGTCCGCTCTCTGCTGTGTCAGGTCTTTTATCGTCTTCTCCTGTTTTCTGCACTCCTGTGCACAGTCGGTAAAAAAGGCTGCCTTATCATATAATACGATCCGGTTATACTGATCGAATACTTTTTCAATCTGCTCTGCGGCACGTATACTGTCAGATAATACGTCCAAATTAGCTTTCTGGCTGTCCATATTTTCTATGGCTTCCGACATGGGACGCAGGTCGTCTTCTGACAATGTCTGCAGCGAACTGCTCAAAATCTCATTGATAATGGTAGGCTTAAAATCCTTGGACAGCTTCGGGGTACGCAGCTGAATCAGCAGATCCAGCATCTCTTGATATTCTTCCATAGTCTCAAAACCGAACAAAATCCTGTTCACACACTGGGCGTATTCCCCCTGTGTCTCCATAACCCGTCCGCCTTCCCCGATGCGGTTTTTCAATTCCTGCTTCGTACAGGTGATACGGTTCTGCATATCCTTATATAAAAACAGATCTCTTCCGATACGCCTCCCGTCCGTGACACAGAAATACCATGTGTCCAGCTTCTTATTTTTCCTTGCACGGATTCCCATTCCGATGCTGGTGTAGCTGTCACTGCCCACACGCTTCAATTCCATGTACAGATAACCTGTGCGCTCTTCCCTTTCGTCCCCTTCCTCCAAAAGGTAATTTTCCATCTTCCGCGCCCTCGAGCCAAAAGGATCCAGCCTCTCCGGACGCATATTCCCGTCCAGCAAAAGAGGAATAAAGCTCTGCATGGTGACGGACTTCCCCGATCCGTTGGCTCCTCTCAGAAGCATCCTTCCGTCCAAAAAATCAAATTCCTGCTCGTCATAATACCAAAAATCCAGCATACCGATTCTGTTGATCTGCCATTCGCTGTTCATTCGTACTTCCTTCCCATCTCCCGCCCGACTCTGTTTCCGGCGATCACAAGCGGTTTCTATTTATCCGATATGTTCCTCAAAAAATTCTATATCTTATACCAAATGCATCCTCGTATTTTAATATTCTATAGCTGCTCCGTATAATAAATCAAAAAAATACTATACTGACCTCTTGGCGCCCGGACTAATTACGCAGTGCAAATTTTCGGCCTGCATGGCGCAGTTTAGACAGCATTAGCTACATCCGGGAACTTTGGCGCAACGGGCAAAATTCAGTCCGATATTCAGGCCGGTTTGTAAGCGGTCAGCACACCGGCCTGTCACGGCGAAAAATCCGAAGGGTATTTCCCCACTACTCTTCCCAATACCGGCCGGATCAGAACATCCTCCCTCTCCTCCTCAACCAGCTCTAGGTTCTTTAAACAGGCTGAAATCTCCTGAAAAAATTCCTCTGTCACCATTTCCCGGTATGTTTTGATAAATCCGCTCCCGAATCTTTCGTGACATTCCTCCAGCAATCCCCTAAAGGTTTCCTTTGATATCCGTATGCTGTCGTCACTCAGTATCTCATATTCGCCGGAATCTGCTTTTTCGCGGATCAACTGCCCGCATAAAAGCACAATGTCCGACAAAGTATTTTCCTCCGGAAGGAATCTTCCCATACGGCTGTCTTCCCCCATAATCAAATAAGCACTGCTGCGGAATACCTGCAGTTCACAGGGAAACAAATTTTCCAAATCCCCTTGTATCATATTTCTGTAATTTCGCACATAGGCAAAGTCTTCTTCGTTTTCCTCCATGCGGCAGATTCCCATGGACATAATCAGCCTGCGGTAGACACGCTGTCTGCGCACGATTCCGCGATCCTCGTCCACGGCAATCCACTCTGCCTTTAAAAAGTCGGGATAACCGGAATACTCCATAATATCCTGTGTGAAGTTGCGCATGAAAAAGCGGGAAACTCCCACGTTCTCATACAGTACCTCTCCGCTGTAATCTTTTGCAAAGCCCTCTTCGCTGCCGTCGTCCACATTCAGGATCCCCTCTGATACACAATACTTCATCACCTTAATCAGATGGCGCCGATAACGGTATACGGTCCAATCAATTTGTTCCTCCCGATACTGTCCCTGAACGTATTCCGTAAGCTCTGACAGCACAAACTGTTCCTCCGCCTCTTTGTTTTCCAAGAACATTAAAATCAGACAGAAAAAAGCATATTCTATGGGCTCCGTAAATTCCTGAATCCCCATCCAGCGCTCCGCCTTTGCCGGAACCTTCTCAACCTTTACCAAGTAGGGATTCACAATCACCTGATACCCCATCTTTTCCATGAGAAATCTCTTTACTTCCCCAATATCATCTTTGACCCGATAATACAATTCTTTCTCTCTGGATTTCAAAATCCAGCGTCTGCTTAACAGTACTTCCAGTGTGTTCATTCTGTCCTCGTTTTCTTATATTGAATGGCATTATCCCTATCTTTGTCTTTGTTTACAGGCTTTTCCCTTGTTTCTTTGTTTCAAGACGGGACAATCCGTTAGTACATTATTGCATTAATTCTTGTCAGTCAACGATACACCGCATCGCCCTCTTCCCCCGTCTTGCGCTGACGCAAACACCAGACACTAAATCCTTTCAAGATTAACATAATGATGTGCTAGGCGTCATGAAACACAATGGTATATGCAGGCATCCTTAGGTTTCCGTCCGTGCATTTCAGCACACAGGTTTTTCCCTCCTCATCCGGTAAGATCGAAAATACCTGCCCATCCTCTGTCTTCGCCCGATGGCTTTTATTTTCCAGCCCTTTGGAAAGCCATGTGAGAAAAACATCCCTGACTTGAGGTTCTATCTCCGGAAGGGAAGCAAATTCCAAACGTCCGTCTTTAATATAGCTTTGCAACAGCTTTCTCTCCTCCTCCAGCCGCAGCAGCATTTCTCTCCGCACAGCCTCTTTCTCCTCGGCGCGGCTCTGTATCCCGCTTCGTTTTGACTTTTCCCTATAATTGCGGATTCTGGGTTGAATGGTGATCTCCTGCGGCGGCTCGTCAAAAATACCGCTGTTAATGTTTTCCGTCTGCCGGGGGAAATCCCCTTTTAAATGCAGCGGTTTTTCCACTCCGAAGACCACCGCCGACAATTTATGAGCTTCACCGATATCCTTGCATTTTGCAAACATTCCGGCCAGTTTGCGATACTCTTCCCTTCGGCTGGCTCCGTTGTTGTTCTGTTCACTGAGCCGGTTTGCATACCGTGTTATCTTCCGGATGACCTCATTGGTCGTATCGAAAACTTTCATGGCTTCCGATTCCGTACCGTTTGACCCCGCAAACCATTTTCGAATATTTCCCCACCGGCCTTTCAGTCTCTCATAAATCTGCTGCTCGTCCATCTCAACCTCTATTCTGGGAATGGACATCTCATAAGCGGTAACCTGTTCCAATATAGATTTCACAGTATCTTCCCGCACCGTCTTGAAAGTCTGCTCAATAGCGGATGCGTTAACCTGAAGACTTTTCACAAAAGTACGCAGATATTCGATTAAGCGATCCTTAAACACCAGAAATTCCTTGGTTTTCATCATCTCTTCCGCTTTTACACTGTTTAATTCCCGCATGTAATCCTGATAATTTTGGTTCAACCGGATAAAATCATTGTTCAGGTCATTCCACCAGCCATATATTTTCTCTGTATCACGCCCTGCAACCTCATCAATTTTTCCTAATGCAAAACGGAGCCTCTCCAAAAGTGTAGGTTCCAGAGACGCCCCTTCAATTAATAAATTTTCCAGACGGATTACCATGCGCTCGATTTCAACGGTTGTCTCCGAAAGCTGATAGCGAAATTTTTTATTCTTAAATTCTTCTATGGAGGACACCCTCCGGGTATCTTGTATCGTTGCAAGATTTCCCCAATTGGCCAGCGTCTCCAGATCCTGCTGGCACTGCACCATGGTATATCCGGCAAAATAAGGATCCTCTGTCAGCTCTTCGTAAATCTCCTCCTGATACATCCAATACCGCAGCTTCTCATAATTTAAATAAAACAAGCGGGTGATGGAACGATATCTGTCCGAATTTTCCACTGCCAGATACTTTGCCTCCTGTACCGGCCTTACTAATTTCTCGTTAATCCGCATCCGCAACTCCCTTTAACCGTTTACTTATATTCAGTTTCCCGTATATTTCAACTTTCTACACATTAGATTAGAGCATGTTTAAAAGTGTTTCTCCGCTTTGCACCCCCCACTGCGCTCACGTATGCATCTGCAATTTTTCTACTTCTTCAAGAGAAAGACCTGAAATATTTACAATCTCTTCCAGTGCATATTTCCCGGCCTCTATCATTCTTTTGGCCGTATTGAATGCTCCTTCTTTTATTCCTTCTTTTATTCCTTCTTTTATTCCTTCTTTTATTCCTTCCTTCAACGATTCATTTCTCATTTCTTCCATGACTTTACACATATCGCTCACTCCTTTCGGGTTTTCTTTCAGATATCTTGTGCGTTCTGCCATCAGTTCGAAATTCATGTCATCTGCTCTTGTACAGTTAAAGTCATGCATCAGTTTTCCTATTTCAGAATTCCCATTATACTCGCCGTTCTCTAGTAGATATGGGGATTACTCCCCATACCCCTATACAAAACCGTACGTGCGCTACTAACGCATACGGCTTTTCACTTTACATTCATATGTTATCTACCTAGCAAACTCACCCTGATTTGTGGCTGTATTAATGGAA
>CAJUTJ010000181.1 GCA_910589655.1 uncultured Acetatifactor sp.
AAGAAGCCGGAGGACTGGATTGTGGTGGAGGGACAGCATGAACCGCTGATTGACCGCATGAGTTTTGACATTGTGCAGAACAAGCTGAAATCCCGCCAGCGTCCGGGGCAGACCAATGAAATCAGCCTGTTTGCCGGACTGATAAAATGCGGCGAGTGTGGGAAGTCACTGACGATACGCTACACAAACGCAAAACATCCCCAGCGGATTTACTCCTGCAAGACCTACAATGCCTTTGGAAAGAACCACTGCACCCAGCACCGGATTGATTATGACACTCTTTACAGCCATGTGCTGCGGAAAATCCGGGAATGTGCCAGAGCTGCCCTGATGGACGGGGAAGCGGTTGCCGACCGCCTGACCAATACCTGTGAAGCCGAGCAGCGGGAACAGCGGGAAGCAATGGAACGCTCCCTTACAAGAGACGAGGAACGGATTGAGGTTCTGGACAAAATGGTAATGCGGCTTTATGAGGATATGATTGCAGGGCGTATCAGTGAGCAGAATTTCAACACCATGCTGGAAAAGACACAGACCGAGCAGACGGAGCTTAAAAGCAAAGTGTCCGAGGGCAGGAAGCGTCTGTCCGATGAAGTCCAGCTTGCCAATGACGCAAAACAGTGGGTGGAAGCTATTCAGGAATACGCCAACATCACAGAGCTGGACGCAGCCACCCTTAACCGCTTAATCAAAGAAATCGTCGTGCATGAGCGCATTGACGAAGATAAAACAAGACACATTTCTATCGAAATTCATTTTAATCTCAAACCCATCCCGGAGGTGGAACAGGTCACTGCCTGACCTGTCCTGCCGGGACGGTTCTCTTAAAAACACCATATAGATTTTTTGTACGCCGCCGCCCGCCATCGAGCAGAGTTTTACACCTAATTGGGGATAAAACAGGCGATTCCCGGCGAAGGCGCTGTCGTTGCCGCCGACAAAGCAATTCCCGCATATACTTTCTTGAGGCAGAGGTATCAGGATATTCCTTCCTTAATCACAGCCTTTGCCAATAATTGGGACGAAGGAAAGAAACAGCTTTATCGTGGTTTGCTATCTGCATTTTTTAAGAATTTTAATCCGGAAATTGCCGGTTACTGTATGGACGCGGAAGAAGAAGCAGCCCGCAGCCAAAATGAGGAGAAAGAAGACGTGATTTATTGGGAGCTTCTTTACAAGATATGCCCGGAGCTGAAAGGCTTCTGCTGGAAAGGGCAGACGTATGAATCCGTTCAGGCTTTCGGCAAGGATATGCTTGAAAAACTATGGGCAAACGACGAGTCAAATTTTAAGTACTGGAACAATATTTTGAAAAATAAATTGCTGACTCGCTATTTGACAATAGTAAATTCAAAAAACGAGAGTCTGGCAGCTGCCGTTTCCGCTCTTGAAGCTGAGAATGCAATCAGTAACAGGCAGAAACGGTATGTAGTGATAAGTTATTATCATCTGGCTTATCTGCTTTCCGGCCAAAGAATTTTACATGTCGGAGATAAGAATCTCAAAAATGCGACGGAGCTTGCCGCGTATATGAGGGAATTATTTGATTCCTCTTATCAGGAATTCGAAAGATTCTGCCAACAGATGCTTGACGGCAATAATATGTTGGATGCTCAATTAGAAGCGTGGCTGATCGCTCTCGGAAAGCGTGAGGAATTGGATTCTTGGAGAAGACAATTATCATAAATGCTGCAAGTCTTAATTTAAGAGGCGTGGTGGCGCATCGCCTCTTAAATTGAGGCGCAGCAGAACGCGAAGTAAGGTGTCCAAACCGGAAGAATGATTTCTCATACACGCTCTAAAGTGCAAAAAGGAGTATCTATATGAAAATTGCTGCTGTACTCTTCATAGGATTTTTGCTTTTAACCGGAAACGGTGTTTTAATCATGAGCTTGCTGGAGGGTGATACATCTTATATATCGGATAATGTAGCTATCGTATTTATTGCGGTTGCAGCAGACTTTTTATTGCTTGTTCCGGCGCTGAAAAAAGTAAGGGCTTCTTTTCGGCTGGTTATGAGCGGGCTGAAGAACAATGCCTATATGAAAAAGGAATCTGCAAAGATAAGAAGAAGTTTGGAAGAGGATAAGCTGGACTTGGACAGATTGGAAGAGCTTAGACAGAAAAGAATTTCCGAAAGGGATATCAAACAGATTTTGCATTTCTGTCAGCTTGTGGAAAGGATTGACGACAGCGGAACATTACAAGGATGTCTATCCGGAGTGAACGAAAAGCAGGCCGTTTTGGATGAGATCAGTGCAATAGAAGACCGGATATTCGAAATTGCGGAAAGATACAAATATGCCGGAAATGCAGAAGAAAGCATGTACTATTTGAGATTGCTGAAACAAAAAAAGAATAAAAAGGAAATTATTTCTCTTATAAATGAGTGCGAGGAGGATTTATCGCTGCGCTATAAAGAAAGAATGGCCATAAGCTTGTGGAAAAAGTGTATTATTGTGCTTCTGGTTATCGCGATTTTCATTTTTTTGTATAAAGAAATTTACATACCCTATTTTGGGGATTTCAATCTGATGCAGTGGATACAAGATTTTTGAAAAAATTTATGACGGCAGCACATTGCTTACAGCGGGGCTGCCGACTAAGGAGGCAAGGATAAGTGAGCGGACCGAAAACATCAAGTTATACGTTAACACCGGAACAACGGAGGATTTTGGAGGAGCAAAGGAGGATTTTAGAGGAACAACGAATCATGGAGCAAAGAAAAGTCCATGCTTCTCAGAGTATCCAAAGAAATTCCAAGGAGCTTTTGCAGATGGGAGCACTGTTTTCCTCCGAGAAACAAATATCTGCAGAATTATATCAGCGTACCGGCAGTGACGGGGGATTTTCGCAAAAATACAATGAACTGGAGATGTTGGTGGCTCCCGTTGCAGGAATGGTTGCGAAAACCGATAACAATAACGTACATTCGCTGGAAAAAACAGCCGCAGCAATAGAAAATTGTGTGAAAAAAGCTGAAAAGATGGTCAGGGAGCTTTCCAAGATTGCCGCTCAAAATGAGAGGAAACTCCGCGCAGATTTGGATACGGCTATTGATGCGGGCTTATCCGCTATGGAGGATGAGGATATCGTAGTCGAAACACCGGACGGCGATGTTAAGGACAAAATACAGGCGCAGCTTTTACAAATGAAAGAGAATGCCTTGCTTCCCACTGAATGGAAGGAAGAAATCGATAAGGCTCTATCCAAAACGGATGAAATGCAGGACGAAGGATTCTTAAAAAATTATTTTGCACTGACGGTTTCACCGCTGCTGAAAAGGTGTGAAAGCTTTTTGACCGGATATGAGGAATGGCGGGGAGAATTTGAAAAACTGTCTTCGGAGTATACCGCCTTATGTGAAATGTATTACTATGTGGCACAAGACTATCCCTGTTCTCCCGCTTCCGTGGATGTCCTTAAGGCCGAAATACAACGGATAAAAGAAAAAGCTGCCGAGGAAGACGAGCAGGCGTATATCAGCGAATGTCTTGATGAGGTAATGGAGGAAATGGGGTATGCCGTTCTTGGGAGCCGGGAGGTTACGAAGAAAAACGGCAGACATTTCCGAAACGAGCTTTATACATACGGCGACGGTACGGCAGTCAATGTGACCTACTCATCGGACGGCAGAATCGCAATGGAGCTGGGCGGTGTGGATACTGCGGACAGACTTCCGGATGAACGTGAGACTTCTCTGCTCTGTGATTCCATGGAAAGATTCTGTGATGATTTCAAGGAAATCGAGGAGAGACTGCTTGTGAAAGGCGTCGTTTTGAAAGAACGCCTTTCACTGCTTCCGCCAAGTCCGGAGTACGCTCAGATCATCAATGTATCGGATTACGAGACGAAGAGGGAAGCGGAAACCATCCAAGCCCAAAAGCAGCGCAAAACCATGTCTAAATTAAAGACGAGGGAGCAGTGTGAGAAGAAGTTCTAATTGCTTTAGCAATATTTGCTCAACAGCCAAAAGCCTGATTCTCAGGCTTAGCTGTTTCGCAAAGAACTTCTATGTCTCCCAAACTGCTAAAGCAGTTAGAGAATTGCCTGAAAACACGGCATTTCTCATCCGGATTTTTACCAATTAATTCATTATTTGTGCGATGAAGCGCACAGGGAGTATGCATATGGAGAAGTATAAGATTTGTCCTTCCTGTAAAACCTTGAATGAGCCGACCTTGCTTGAGTGTGTGAACTGTGAAGCCGACTTGACTATGGTTAAGATTACGGACGAAGAAACGGAAAAGATGCTGGCTGAAAACAAGACGGCACAAGACGCCCCCCCCGGAAAGACGGATCCGGATGTGTGAGTGCGGGGCAAAGAACCCGCCAAATGCGCGGAAATGCAGCTCCTGCGGCGAGGATATTTCGGACATTCTCCCGATAACCGAAAGGGAGGAAGAGCAGAGCACATCCGCTCATATATTGAGCAGTCTTGACGGCCAATACGTCTATAAAATGACGGACGGCCAAGTTATCATTGGCAGAGAAAACCATATGAGTGAATACTTATCCGGAAAAAGTTATGTCAGCAGAGCCCACGCAAAGCTGTTTTTGGAGGAAAGCGGATTGTCCGTTGAAAACATGAGCAGCACAAATTTTACCTATGTCAATAACAAGAAGATTCAGGAACGGACAAAGCTTCAAGACGGGGATGAAGTGGGACTTGGGGGCATGAGCATTAACGGCAGCCGCCAAGAAGAAGCCGCCTATTTTCTGGTGAGGATCGGACAATGTATGTAGCAAGGATTCTATATCCTGTTGAAGTGCTGGGGCCCGGTAAGAGGGTTGGCATTTGGTGCTGCGGCTGCCCCCGCAGGTGTAAGGGATGCAGCAATCCCGAACTGTGGGAATTTCAAGAGCGGTATCAAGTTAGCCCGGAAAGGATTTTCCGGTTGATACAGAAGATTGCCGAAGAGAATCCCGTGGAAGGATTTACAATTACCGGCGGGGATCCTATGTACCAGCCGAGGGAGCTGCGGCAATTGCTTTCCCTGTTAAAAACCATTTCGGATGACATTCTTGTGTATACCGGATATCGCAAAAACGAGCTTGAACCGGAGCTGCTTACGGATATCAGCGTTTTGATAGACGGGGAATACATAGAAGAGTTAAATGATAATTCTTTCCTGCGGGGCTCCTCCAATCAAAAAATTATCATTTTGGATGAGAAGATAAAAGATAAATATGAGCGCTATTTACAGGAAGAAACAAATAAAATACAAAACTTTTTTACCGCTGACGGAGTCGTTTCGGTAGGGATACACAGAGCGGATTTTTGAAAGGAAACGGAAAATGAGTGATTACATTTCAAGATGGCATAAAGAGCTTGGCATTTTTTCCAAGATAAAGCCGTTGATTATTTTAGAGGGTAATGTTTTGGATTCTTATCAATATCCGGTGGAAGGAAGTACGCCCAAGGGAAGTATCATCCGGCTGCCGGAATATCTGCATTTTTGTTTCAAGGATATGGGATATCAGAATATTGTCTTTTACGACAGCCTGCGGGGGTTTCATAATGCCTGCGAAGAGGGATACCTTGAAAATTTCGCCCGTTTTGTCGGAGGTTCGGTTTCTCAAGGATACATGAAAGCGGATTTCAAAGGGGGCAACAAGAATGACGGCGCCGCCGGCATAGTCCGTAGAGCTCTTTCGCAAAACGAGGAGGCAACCGTTATTGTAATGGATTTTGCATCCCGGTATATTATTTCGCCGGATCATATGGAACAGAGTGAGATTGACAGCTTTACCGTTCTGCTGCAGGCATCTCTGGATGCGAAGGATGTGAAAACGGAATGTAACGGCGTCTTAAAAAATTTATTGCTTCTTATCACAAATAAAGTAAACGACATTCCGGCATGGTTTTATCTGCAAAATCCAAATGTAAAAATACTCACCCTTTCCTCTCCGGCGAAGGAAGAGAGGGAAGCATTGGTGAAAGGGCCGAATTTCCAGAGCTTCTTTGCCGGTGATGTGTATAAGGAGGACAGCCCTTATTATGACGCCCATCCCGAAGAGCTTGAGAAAATCCAGGATAAGTTTGTGGCATTGACGGAGGGGTTTTGCTTTACGGAGATGAACGGTTTGCGCAGATTATGTAAGAACGAGAAACTCCGTATAAAGGATTTGTGCGATGTGATTGACTTGTATAAATACGGAATCCGGGAGAATCCGTGGAAGAGTCTGAATCTGGAAGAGATTAGAAATGCAAAATCAGACTTTGAAAAACGAGTGAAGGGACAGGATTATGCCATTACGAAAACGCTTGATGTGATTAAGAGGGCAATTACGGGATTGTCAGGTTTACAGGGCTCCTCACATACAAGGCCCAAGGGCGTTTTGTTCTATGCCGGCCCCACCGGTACCGGTAAAACGGAAACGGCCAAGACACTTGCCGAAATCCTGTTCGGTGACGAAAGCTGCTGCAGGCGCTTTGACATGAGTGAATACGGCCAGAGTCACAGCGACCAAAAGCTGTTAGGAGCGCCTCCCGGATATGTGGGGTACGAAGCGGGCGGACAGCTGACGAACGCCGTCAAGAAGAATCCCTTTTCCATCCTTCTCTTTGACGAGATAGAAAAGGCCCACCCTTCCATTTTAGATAAATTCCTGCAGATTCTGGAAGATGGCAGGATGACTGACGGACAGGGCAATACGGTTTACTTTTCCGAAACGATTATTATCTTTACAAGTAATCTGGGCATTTTTACCATGAATGAGAACGGGCGGCGGGAGGCGAACGTAACGAGTGAAATGCCCTATCAGGAGATGTCGGTACGGGTGAGGGAAGCCATTGAAAATTATTTCAAATTGCAGCTTGGCCGTCCTGAAATTTTGAACAGAATCGGTGAAAATATTGTTGTATTTGACTATATACGGCCTGCCGTTGCAAAGCAGATATTAAATGCTCAGGTCAACAAGATTGTTAAGAATCTGTCGGCAGAAAAACATATTACTCTGATTCTTTCCTACAAGGCTGTGGAAGTATTGACGGAACGGGCTCTTGACAATCTGCAGAACGGGGGCAGGGGTGTGGGCAATGTAGTTGAAAATTTCCTGATCAATCCCTTGTCAAGGTATTTGTTCGATAACGAGATATTTGAGAATGCGGTTGTGACGATTGACAATATTAACGCCACGGCAATTCCTCCGTCACTGGAGTGTACAAAAAGTATCTGAAAGCGGAAAGAGAATGAAGATTATAGCTATTACTCAAAAAGGGATTCACAAAACAGAAAACGAGGACCGCATTATTGTGGGCGAGGCCGTTTTGACGGGCGGTACATTATCCTGTGAAATGGAGAGCGGTATTTTGGCGGTGGCCGACGGCGTCGGGGGGAATAAAGCGGGGTCCGTTGCTTCTGGCTATGTCGCGGACAGATTGAGTGCATTACCGGATATCACGGCGGAGGCATTGCAGGAAATCAATGCTGAGTTATTGGCATTATCCATGGAAAAAGCGGAATACAACGGTATGGCCTCCACCCTGTCAGGGATACTCTTTTCGGAGGGGAAGAACCGTCTGTTCAGTGTGGGGAATACCCGGGTGTATCTGCTGCAGAGCGGAAGATACCTGAAACAGTTAACGGTGGATGACACGGTATTAAATTATTTGCTTACATCCGGGCAGCTGGATCCGGAAGAAGCCGAAAGCTTCGACAGGAAGAATGAGATAACGGCTTGTTTTGGCGGCGGAGCGGCGGACTTGTTCCAAATGAAAATCAGCGATATGGATGCCGTTACCGTCCCTATACTGATTACATCGGACGGGATCCATGATTATATATCCGTTGACCAAATGGAAGAGATTATCGGGGAGCATGGGCTTACGGAAACGGCTTGCAAGGAAATGATTTCTCAGGCAAGAGCATCGGGTTCCTGCGATGACAGCAGTATTATAATAGGCTTTGGACAGTATGGATGATTTCTGGGCTGGGGAGGACGGCACTAAATAGTAGGTGTGAAAGAATTACAATGGATAAATTTGCAGTGATTGACACGGAGACAAACTGGAACGACGAAGTGATGTCCATAGGCGTAGTGATTGCCGATTGGGAGACGAAAGAAAAAGCCGGTTCGGTGTATTATATTATTGATCCGGAATATAAAGCAGGCGGGATGTTTTCCTATGAATTGCGTCTCGACGATAAAAATGCGCACATTACAAGCAGGAAGCAGGCATTACAGGAGATAAAAGAATGGCTGGCTTCCTATGGTGTGGAGGAAATTTTTGCGTACAATGCTTCTTTTGATAAGAATCATCTGCCGGAATATGGAGAGTATAAATGGTATGATATTATGCGTCTGGCCGCATACCGGCAATATAACCGGGCCATACCGGATTCCGCGGACTGTTACAAGACAGGCCGGCTGAAGCGGGGATACGGTGTGGAGAGTGTATTGAGAATGCTCAGCAAAAGAGATTGTTACCAAGAGACCCATAACGCCGTTTTGGATGCGCAGGATGAACTGGAAATTATGCGGCTGCTGGGATATGGGATAGAAGAATATGAGATTGCGCTTCTCCCGGATCAGAGGGTTCCCGCTGTAAAACCGCGGTAGAGTAACGGAAAGGAAATGAAAATGCAGGACCAGAGCAGCCCACAGGGCGGTACAGAAACAGAGAAGAAACCGAAGACGATTGACGACTATATTGCCTTACAGCCGGAGGAACAGCAGAGGCACTTGCGGGCGGTAAGAGACACCCTCCGCAAAGTTTTACCGGAGGCGGAAGAGAGGATCTCGTGGAGTATGCCGACTTTTTGGAAGGGGCACAATATCATCCATTTTGCGGGGTTTCGGAAACATATCGGCCTGTATCCCGGAACTGAGGCTGTGGAAGAATTTGCGGAACGCCTGAAACAGTATAAGACGGGAAAAGGGAGCATTCAGTTTTTATACAGTGCCCCTATTCCGCTGGAACTGATTGCCGATATTGCAAAGTGGTGTGCCGAAACGGGAAATCATCCTTAACGCTAGTACAGCATTGCATTAATTTTGAAGTAATAGGTGCCTGAATTTTGTGTCCAGACAGGCGGAGGAAGGAGGCAATGCGGTGGCAATTTGCTAAAGCAAATGCTGATTGACGACAACACGGTACTGGCGCAAAAGGCAGGTGCATATTACCCAATTATTAATGTAACGCTGTACTAAAGCGTGTTTGAAATTAGTTGTCGGAAATATCCAATATAAATGGTCAAATTGTATCATCCGACAACTTATAAAATGGGCATGGCTGAACTGTTACTTTTGTACCGCCCTGTTTATAACAGTAATTTGGCAGGACAAGTTATACACAGTGTCTTTAATATTATAATTGTTTCAGACAAGCCCGGATTTCGGCACATACGGCGCGATCGTTCTCAAACACCTTTGCAAACAGGCGTTTCAGTGTTTCCTGTGTTTCCTTTTGCATAATCAAATCTGCTGACTGCGGGGTGATATTATATCCGGTCTTGGGTCCCACACCAAGGGCGCCCCATATCTTCCATCCGATGCCATGTGTTTCATCATTTTCATCCTTGGTATACCGTTCCCAAAAAACATCGCTCAGCCGGCTGTGTATTTCTTTATTAGTGCAAATATTGCACAGCAGGTTTTCGGCTCCGCAAAAGCCTTCTGCGGCATGCCATCTTGCTTCAATGGGCACACTGTTGATGCCGTTCATCATGCCGGCAATGTCCATGGCGTTTTCAGCCGTCACATGATCCAGTGTATCCATAATCACGCTTTCAAGTGCCCCATGTTCCTCGTAGGACAGGGCGGACGCGATGCGTTCCAAAAGTTCTTTGTAGGACATCTCAGGCGCAGCGTTGCCGGTGATGACAATGGCGTCCCGCAGTACGGAATGCCAGTTATCGGACAAAGCATGAAGCTGTGAATCCAAGCCGTATATGGTATCTGCGTCATAGCCCGCTGCAAGGATCCATTCCATTTCGTTTTCTAACCGCAGCAAAGTCGGGAAACCATTATCCAGAGAGCTTTTCATTGCGGAAAGCACCTCTTCCTGCGTGCTTGAACCGTCAAAGCGCAGATAGGAAAATCCTGCAAACCGAGCCAGAGCATCTACAAAACCGTCGTCCCAGCGCCAGCTTTTGGAAAATCCCGGCAGAGTATGGGGATCCACGGTGTCATCCCACGGATAGTCGAAACCAAACGCCAGTGTCGATGCCGTCAAAAGGCAGTGGTAGATGGAACTCTGATGGTTTTCCAGCGGATGATCGCCGCAGGGACTGCAATGGACGCAGTGGCAGCGGTTCTGTGTACACCAATATGGCGTTTCTTCCGTATACCCGCGTGCAATGACCAGCGCAGATGCAAGTGCCGCAGTAAAGTTGTCCGATTCTGCACCTGCCGGAAAGGGTACCTGATGTTCTAAGATTTTTTTCATATTAACTCCTATCTGCCCGCTTTAGCGGGCACTCAAATTCTTCCGGATGGATTTCCTCACACACTCGGCTTTCCACAAAGGTGCACACAGACCAGATCAGAATATAGTGATTCATATCATTCATTCTCCCCCTGTCCGTCTTGCTTTAAAACAAACTCAGTATAACATATTTATGAAACGGTTGTGCAACGGTTTTGAGGAATTTTAATATATAATCTGTTTTTTGGCATCTGTCAGCCTGTTTTGTAACCTGAATCCGGAAAAGGGGCACGGTAAACGCATGCTTTATAAATAATCTATAAACAAATTTTTCTTCTTTTTCTCAATCAATACCTGTATTCAGCCCTCCAAGCACTTTATAAAGATAATCTGAGTCATACCCGCATTTCTTCCTTTTGCTTGCAATTCC